>CALGRQ010000305.1 GCA_937880795.1 uncultured Dyadobacter sp.
AAATTCGAAACGACCTGAAAAAACCGGTACAGATGAACCGCCTGCTACAAGGCGATGTGGGTTCGGGCAAAACCATGGTCGCCTTATTATCCATGCTGATGGCGCTCGACAATGGTTTCCAAAGTTGCCTCATGGCTCCTACGGAAATTCTTGCACAGCAGCATTACAACGGCATCAGCGAATTGCTGAAAGGCAGCAATGTCACCGTTCGGCTCCTTACCGGCTCTACCAAAACTGCAGACCGAAAAATCATTCATCAGGAATTATTGAGTGGCGAACTCTCCATCCTCATCGGCACCCATGCGGTGTTGGAAGAAGTGGTGCAATTCCAAAACCTTGGGCTGGCCATTATCGACGAGCAACATCGTTTTGGGGTGGCACAACGCGCACGTCTGTGGGCAAAGAACAAGATACCGCCTCATATTTTGGTGATGACGGCCACGCCCATCCCCAGAACATTGGCGATGAGTTTTTATTCGGATCTTGATGTGTCGGTTATCGACGAATTGCCGGTGGGTCGCAAAGCCATCATCACCGCGCACCGAAGGGAGAAAGACCGCTTGTCGGTTTTCCGGTTTGTGCAGGATGAAATTTTGAAAGGGCGGCAGGCCTACTTTGTGTACCCACTCATCGAGGAATCCGAAACCATGGATTATAAAAACCTGATGGAAAATCTGGAACACATCACCGAGTTTTTTTCCGACTGCAACGTAACCATGCTGCATGGTCGAATGAAACCCGATGAAAAGGAGAAAAACATGGCGTATTTTGCATCGGGCAAAGCGCAGATTATGGTGGCAACCACCGTTATTGAGGTGGGGGTTAATGTACCCAACGCATCGGTGATGGTGATCGAAAATTCGGAACGATTTGGATTGTCCCAGCTACACCAGCTACGTGGTCGGGTTGGTCGAGGTGCCGAGCAATCCTACTGCATTTTGATGACCGATTATAAGATTAGTAAGGAAACCAAGTTACGGATCGATACCATGTGTCGTACCAACGACGGTTTTGAAATAGCCGAAGTAGATTTGCAATTGCGCGGACCTGGTGATATTACCGGTACACAACAAAGTGGACTTATGGATCTACTTGTATCAAATTTGGCTCAGGATGGGGAAATTTTAAAAGCGGCGCGCCAATCTGTGGAGGCCATATTAACGAGCGATCCCGATTTGATGGATCCTGAAAATCTTCCAATTAAAACACATTTGAGTAAGGTTAAAAAGGAACAAACCAACTGGAGTAGAATTGGCTAAATAAAAACCCCGAAAGGTGCATGTTACACATTTCGGGGGTATATGGTAAGGTTACAAAACTTAGAATTTAAGCTCGCTGCCCTGTCTAAAATTCTTCATAATCCATCCTCCGCCAACTACGTCATCTCCTTCGTAGAAAACAGCAGCCTGACCGGGTGCTATACCGTTGACACCATCATGAAAATGAACTTTAATTTTACCTGGTTCATCCGGAATCAGTAAAGCCGGGGTACCATCGTGCTTGTACCTAACTTTCGTTACGGTTTCCAGGGGTTCGGTAATACCATCATATTTTTGCCAGTTGAGCTTACCCACGTACATTCCATCTCTGAACAAATCAGGCAAATCTCCTAATACAACTTCATTGGTTTCCTTACGAACCTCGGTCACAAATACTGGCCTGCCCAATGCAATACCCAGTCCTTTACGCTGGCCTACGGTATAAAATGGATAGCCCTCATGTTTACCGACTACGGTACCATCTTCATATACAAAGTTTCCTCCTGCTACTTCTGCCTCTAAACCCGGTATACGGCGTTTTAAGAAACCCCGATAATCGTTGTCGGGTACAAAACAGATTTCATAACTCTCAGCCTTATTCACTAAGTCTATAAAACCACGTTCCCGTGCCATTTCCCGAATTTCCGTTTTATGCAAATAACCTAGCGGAAGTTTAGTCCGCGAAAGACTCTCTTGCGATACACCCCAAAGTACATAACTCTGATCCTTCCATGTATCTATACCCTTTGAAACATAGTGCCTGCCGTTGTTAAATTGCATATTGGCATAATGACCGGTCGCAATAAACTCGCAATCAAGGCGATCAGCACGTTTCAAAAGTGCATCCCATTTGATGTGCGTATTGCAAAGCACACAAGGATTTGGCGTACGACCTTCCAGGTATTCACCGGTAAAGTGGTCGATCACATAATCTCCAAATTCATTGCGTATATCCAGAATATAGTGAGGAAAGCCTAATTCTACGGCAATGCTTCTGGCGTCGTTAATGGAGTCAAGTGAGCAGCAGCCCGTTTCTTTTTTGGTACCGCCGCTGCTGGCGTAGTCCCAGGTTTTCATGGTCATACCAATGACCTCGTAACCTTGTTCATGTAACATCACTGCTGCCAGTGAGCTATCAATGCCGCCACTCATGGCGACTAATATTCTTCCGTGTTTGCTCATTGCGAGAATCTGCGAAGGTTGAACGCCTTCCGATTTGGTTAATTTGAAAAATGCTTGCGGCCAAACCCGACCATAAAGTTTGACAAAGGTACGGAATATGCTAACAAATTCGTTAGTATAAATTCTTCTGTCAGGAATTCACCTGTCTGATCACATTTTTAATGTTCAATTCTATAATGTCTGTCATGCTTTCGCAACGATTGTATTGCAAGTCTTTATAGTGCTTGGCCAAGCCAGAACTTAGCTGATGAATATTATCCGATGTGGAAATATTATCCTTTTTGGAAACATCCCTTAATTCTTTAAGTCGATGCCGCTCACTCCTCGCCTGATACATGATCGACGATTGCTCTTCCTGTTGATATTGCAATACAGTCTTATCGGTTAGGTGCTCCATGGCAAGTTCTACATAAGCCCTGTTTTCTTTAAAAAACTGAGGCATGTATACCTTCAAATTTCCCTCATAAAATTGCTGATCGAAATCTATCGCCCTCAACCGAAACTGAAAATCGTCAAAATCCGGAGTAATTTGCATCACAAAATTGTAAGCACGCATATCGCCTAGGAGCGTTATCATGCATCGTTCATTGAATTTTACAAATTCTTTGGCAATACGAATTGGATTGTAATCGGTATGTTTTAATCGGGTTTGCGCAAATACGTCACCAGGAATACCCGCAATATGTTCCTCGATCAAAGTATCTCCATCGACCAGATAATTCACCTGATTGGGTGAGAAAATCTCTTCCAGTTCCAACCCATAAATACGCGAAGCGTCCGCTTTTTTGACATAGAAATAGTCGTATATATCGTTCAGGCGATTCACAATTTTAATCCGAAAAGGATTCGAATTTCCGAATTTGCAATAGTCGATCCGGTCAATATATTTATGTTCAACAATACGAAGGTTCCCCGATGCCTTCAACATGGCATATGCCATTTTCAATCCCGAATGCAAGCGTTCAATTTCGTGAGGGGGGTATAGCGGACTTTCCCACAACGTATCATTTCCATTTTTATCAATGGCCGGAAATGATTCATGGAAATACAGTAAATCCTGATAGCCCACCGGCAACTTGGCGTCTCTTTGATAAAAACGTAAATACTTTCTCAGCTCCGAACTAACCGGATATATTGGTTTCTTTTTCAGAATCGTTACATCACCTTTTTCCATATCACGCAGGCAAGATGCCCTTTATTATTCCTTTGTACTGTTCATTAACACAGGATCAAATTACAAAAATTCCTTCAAGCCGGGCATTTTAATCAGAATCGTGCACGAGACAAATCATCCAGGCCCATTTCCTATAAAATGATACAATCCGTATGGCCGTATCCCACAGTAGCTCATAAAGTATGTTAACTTTACTTTGAAAAGTATATAAAATGATTAGTCGGAAAAATCTTTTTGGCGTAGTTGTATGTGGTGGAGAAAGCTCTCGTATGGGCCGTGACAAGGCATTTCTGACATATCATCAGATACCGCAGTGTTACCACCTGGCGGATTTGCTGTTACAACCCAAAGATCCAATCTGCGGCAGGGTATTAATTTCTTGCAATGAACTTCAAAAGCCTACGATTACACAGGAATATGATGCCATGTCAGATTTGCCGGAATATCGAAACTCAGGCCCTATTGCATCTTTACTCACTGCCTTTCACCTTTACCCAGATAACGACCTTTTGGCAATCGGGTGCGATTATCCTTTTCTCACGCACGATGCGATAACCGAATTTCTCGACACCATCCGGGGAGATTCTCTCGCCGGAGCCTTTTATAATCGGAAAGGATTTTATGAACCTCTTCTCGCATGGTATACGGCGGAAGCTGGCCGTTTACTAAAAACTTATTACAACCATGGAGAAAAGTCACTCCAACGTTTCTTGATTAAACTTGATACACAAAAATACATACCTGCTCAGGACGAAATTATGACCAGTATTGATACACCCGACGCTTTTGAGCGCGCCAGGTTTATACTCCAAAATGATTACCAAAGCCATGAACACAACCGAAGCGATATATACCCGAAGCATCCGAAAAGTGAATGCTGACACCCTTTCCATTCAGGATGACTTTCTCGCCGTGGAAGAACCATTAGAGATCAGTCTACTATATACAGAAAAAGGTCAAAGGTTAAGAAAAAAAATATCGGTCACTATGCGGACCCCTTCTCACGATGACGAACTTGCACTAGGCTTTTTGTTCACCGAAGGAATTATTCAACACTACGACCAGATTAAGACCGTAAATTCCAATGCCCTGGATCCCAATAAGGTATTGGTTACTTTAAAAGATCAGGCTGCGCCTGTCCTACACACTTCTGAAAGAAACTTTTATACAACATCCAGTTGTGGAGTTTGTGGCAAAGCGAGTATAGAAGCTATAAAAACGACAGCCTTATTTTCACTGTCCGAGGCCCACACGGTGATTCCTCATGAATTATTTTTCGATATATTCCATCAAATCAAGAACAAACAAGAGGTATTTCAGCAAACCGGAGGGCTGCACGCTTCTTTTTTATTTGATTACAATGGTAATTTTATCATGTTACGAGAAGACGTGGGCAGGCATAACGCACTGGATAAATTAATTGGTGCGGCATTCATGAACAACACCCTACCCCTGCATAACTCCATTTTATTACTCAGTGGGAGAGCCAGTTTTGAATTGATTCAAAAAGCGAAAATGGCTGGAATCGGGATTGTGGCCGCCATTGGGGCTCCGTCGAGTTTAGCGGTAGAACTGGCCGAAGAGTGTGGGATGACACTATTGGGCTTTTTAGGAAGAGACAGATTTAACATTTATACAGATTTCGCGCGAATTAAGGATATATGAAAATACGCATTCAAAGAGATTCCGTACGGATTCGACTTTCCAGAAAAGAGGTAGAACAGCTTTGTACCGAAGGATTGGTTGCGGAAAGCACCTATTTTGGGAATAGCTCATTTGGCTACGCCGTTTCAAAAACATTGGACAGTGAACAGTTGGCTGCCACATTCTCCAATAACCAAATCACCGTATTGGTTCCCAGCCATCTTCTCAGCAACTGGATTACCAATGATGTAATCGGATTTGAAGCGAGCATGCCCACTGGTGAAACAAGAAGCCTATATATACTGGTAGAAAAAGATTTTAAATGCCTGGATAATACCACGGAGGACCAATCGGACAACTACGACAATCCACATAAAACCTGTTAATGATGCAAGACGAAAATATACCCGGGGCCGAAAATCCTGAGACCTTAACCGGACTTCGAAAAACAGAAATTAGCAGGGTTGCCGCCGGAA
>CALGRQ010000306.1 GCA_937880795.1 uncultured Dyadobacter sp.
CCTTTGAGCTTGCTGAAAAGCGTTTGTCGGCCGATGTAGTCAATTTTTCGGCCTCCGGAAGTTCGGTAAAGAAGGGAGAAACCTTGCTGGATACCGTTAATAATATCCTGGCGATGAAAGTGGATATGATCGTAATGCGCCATAGCAGCCCTGGCGCACCGCATTATTTATCCAGCCGTATTCCCGCTAACGTTGTTAATGCAGGTGATGGAACTCATGAGCATCCCACGCAGGCTTTGTTGGATGCGTTTTCCATGCAAGAGCAAATTGGCGACTTGGCCGGTAAAAAAATTGCCATTATTGGTGATATAACTCACTCTCGTGTTGCGCTTTCAAACATTTTTTGTCTTCAAAAACTGGGCGCCGAAGTGATGGTTTGTGGCCCTTCCACCCTCATTCCTAAATATCTTGGTGAATTGGGTGTCAAAATTGGACACAATGTAAAAGAAGCTTTGCAATGGTGTGACGTGGCCAACGTCTTAAGAATCCAACTAGAGAGACAACAAATCAAATATTTCCCGTCGCTTCGGGAATATTCTCTGTATTATGGAATTAACAAGGAAATGCTCGACGAACTGAACAAAAAAATAGTTCTCATGCACCCTGGCCCCATTAACCGTGGCGTTGAACTTTCTTCTGATGCGGCAGACTCCGAACATTCCATTATCCTGAATCAGGTAGAAAATGGCGTTGCCGTTCGCATGGCGGTACTATATCTCCTCGCTCAGCAATAATTTTTTAATTCGCTCAGAACCATCGTACATCGATTTCACTGCGAACGGATATAGTAATTGGTGCAAAGTCTTATATTTGCATTGGTATGCTTGCATACCAATGCACCCAATTGTATTCTTCATCCCATCCGCACATGAATTCTTATCAAACGATCAGGTTAGAAATGTCGGCCCATATAGCCACGGTATTTTTTAATCGTCCCGAGAAAGCAAATGCTTTGAATCAAGACGCGTGGAAAGAACTCGCTGATGTATTTGCGAAATTGGATCAAGAAGAAAACACGCGTGTGATTATTCTCACCGGAGTGGGAAAACATTTTTGTTCGGGTATTGACCTTTCATTGCTCCAAAGCATAACGCAGGCTAACATATCTTGTACTGCCCGCCAAAGTGAAGCCATCCGAAAGCAAATAATGATTTTACAAGCCGCAGTTTCAGCGATTGAGAATTGTAACAAACCCGTATTGGCAGCTATATCCGGAGGTTGTATAGGTGCCGGGGTGGACATTGTCTCCGCATGCGACATGCGCTATGCCAGCGATAATGCTTTTTTTTGTGTTAAAGAAATAGACATGGGCATGGTCGCTGACTTGGGTACCTTACAAAGATTACCCCGCATTATTGCTCAGGGAATAGCACGTGAACTTGCCTACACCGGTCGGAATGTATGGGCCGAAGAAGCCGAAAAAATTGGGCTTATCAACAAGATGTATAGCACTTCGGAAATTCTATTGAAAGAGGTGACACAAATCGCACAGCAAATCGCAGATAAATCGCCCATTTCGATACGCGGGACCAAACATATTCTAAAATATAGCCAAGACCATTCAGTGGCGGATGGACTCAACTATATAGCTACCTGGAATGCAGCTATGCTGGTATCAGAAGATTTGAAGGAATCATTCCAAGCACTTCAGGAAAAGAGAAATCCTCAATATAAAAATTAATATAGACCAATCTAATTCTTAACTATTCGTCATTTTAATGCTTATTTCAATCATTGTAGCCGTATCCAAAAATGGTGCTATCGGTAAAGACAACCAGTTGCTTTGGCGATTGCCTGAGGATCTCAAACGTTTCAAAAAACTTACATTAGGGCACCCAATCATTATGGGGCGTAAAACTTTTGATTCCATCGGCAAACCCCTACCAGGACGTCAGTCTATTGTGGTTACCAGAAATCCTGAATTCCGTTTTGACGATGTGTTGGTGGTACATAGTATTGAAGATGCGATTGCAGAAGCTAAAAAGCTTAATTCCGAAGAGGTGTTTATCATTGGTGGTGGTGAATTATACAATATCACTTTACCGCTTGCGGATAAATTATACATCACAGAAGTCGAAACAGAAATTGAAGGAGACACGTTTTTCAACATCGACCAACCGGATCGTTGGCTAGAAACCGAACGTACTGTTCATCAGGCAGATGATCGACATGCATTCAGCTATAACTTTGTCAACTATAAGAAAAAACAGGATTAAAGCGTAAATTCGCACCCCAAATAAAGTACAGGAAGTGAAATTAAAGGCATGGAAGTAGCAGTAGATACACTTAGGATTGAACTAAAAACGCCAAAAACAGATAAACGACCCATTTTTATAACAGGAAATTTTTGTGAGTGGTTACCCGATCTGGAAGCATATAAATTAACAGAAGAAACGCCCGGTCATTATTTTTTTCAATTCCCGGCAGACCTAGAACTACCCAATCCATTGGAATATAAATATACCAGAGGTGGATGGGATCAGGTAGAACTAGACAATTACGGTCAGCCGCAAGGCAACAGATGGGCCAACCCGAATGACGGACTCATCACAGATCACGTAACGCGTTGGCAAAAAGATAAAGCCCGCAAAATCGATTTTTCTCCGATCATAGAAGTACTTTCAGAAACGTTTGAAATACCTCAACTAAATAAAAAGAGACGGGTTCACGCACTGTTACCTCATAACTATTACGAGCATCCGGAAAAGACTTATCCGGTTTTGTACATGACCGATGCACAAAATCTTTTTGGCGATGGCTCACCTTATGGTAATTGGGAAATCGATAAAAGTTTAGCCAAATTAGCCTCTGAGGGACAGGGGGATGTCATTATCATTGCCATTGATCATGCCGGCGAAGACAGGGTTCAAGAGTTTTCTCCGTATGACAACCCACGGCTCGGCAAAGGATTGGGGGTACAATTTCTGCGTTTTGTGATCGATACGCTAAAACCATTTGTAGATGGACACTATCGTACAAAATCGGATAGGCTTAATACCGGAATGGGTGGTAGCTCAGTAGGAGGCTTACTCTCCATTTACGCTGCACTGATGTTTCCAAATGTATTTGGACGATTGATGATTTTTTCGCCTTCACTTTGGATCTCACAGCGCATCTATTTTGACGCCATACATTTTTTTGAACCGTTCGAAACCCGGATATATCTGTATGCAGGAGGTAAGGAAGGATCTAATATGATCCCAAACATGACAAAATTACAGGATACCTTGCACAGCCAAGGTTTTGGTTACAGTCGCGTAAAAATCAATACCTCTATTGATCCGAAAGGCGAACATACCGAAGAACGTTGGAGTAAAGAATTTCCAACCGCCCTGAAGTGGTTGTACTATTAAAAGTCGATTATCGTAATTACATATAGAAAGAAGGGAGGACCGCAGAGAAATTCAAAACTGCTGTTTCCCCTTTTTTTGTGTCAAAACCTACGTATGCCATGAAGATCTTTCCTACTCAATACTCGATGCTATCCACAGAGGCACTCAAAGATCATTTACAAACAGCCTACGGCTTAACCAATATGACCTGCAAGCTGCTCGTACACAATGTAAGTGACACGTATTTACTGCAAAATGATACAGAAAAATACATTTTCAAACTGTACCGTGACTCGCACCGCAAATTAGAAGAGATACAAGCGGAGGTGGAACTACTCCATATTTTAAAGAAGAAGGAAACGAAGGTCTCGTATGTAATACCAGATTTAAACGGTAATCAAATTCAATCCTATAACGCTGCCGAAGGTATCAGAAACGGGGTATTGTTTTCATTTGCCGCCGGAAAGCCAACGCATGACTATCACCCGAGTCGCCTAGAAGCCATAGGAACAGAAATGGCCCGTATCCACGAAGTTACGGCACATGTAGAGCTCTCATTTCCAAGAAAGGTTTACGATATAGAAACAACGCTCCTACACCCATTGCGCTACATACAACCCGAATTTGCAGACCTTCCGGATGATTATGAATGGTTAAAAGCGACAACGGAAAAAGTGGCGAATAAAATAGCACAGTTCGATCTTTCAAAATTTAGTTATGGCTATTGTCATTACGATTTTTTACCTCATAATTTTCATTTTAACGAGCAGGATAATCTCACTTTTTTTGATTTTGACTTTGTCGGGAAAGGATTCATTGCAAACGACCTGATGACATTTTTCATCCACTTTTTCTTCGAAGTATATACCAAAAAACAAACCCAGGAGGAGGCCAATGCCAATTATCAGATATTTGTAGATGCCTACCGCAAGGTTCGCCCCGTTTCGGAGGAAGAAATTGCAGCCATCCCCTATCTGGGTTTCGGCTTCTGGATGTTTTTTCTGGAATTCTACCAGTTACACTTTGAAGATTGGTCCAACACCTTCTATACCCTTCGATTTAAAAAAGAGAGAATGGGCTGGATGCGGAACTGGGTGGAGTGGTATTGCAGGTTTTAAAAAATGGGGACCGCCCGGTGAACAGGCAGTCCCATATTACTTATAAAATGTATTGGCTTAAATCTCTGTTTTTGATCAAATGTGACAGCTTCTCTTTCACCATTTCTGCCGTAACCGCAATTTGAGAATCTGGTCCGATCACATCCGGAATATCAAACATAAAGTCGTTTAGAAGTAAACTCATCACGGTTTGTAAACGACGGGCACCAATGTTTTCCACCTCACTATTTACCTCAAAAGCAATCCTTGCCATTTCTTTAAGGGCACCGTCTTCAAATACCAGTTCAACGCCTTCGGCTTCCATCATGGCCTCATATTGCTTGGTGAGGGCATTTTTAGGGGTTTTTAATATTTGGTAAAAATCCGATTCGGTAAGGCTGTTCAATTCCACTCGGATCGGGAAACGTCCTTGCAATTCGGGAATCAGATCCGAAGGCTTTGAAACATGGAATGCTCCCGCTGCAATAAATAGTATATGATCTGTATTGATCACACCATGTTTGGTGTTCACGGCACTACCTTCCACAATCGGAAGCAAGTCACGCTGTACACCTTCACGACTCACGTCCGGCCCACCGCTTCCACCCGAACGGCTGGATGCAACCTTATCAATTTCATCAATAAAAATAATTCCCAGGTTTTCGGCCTTTTTAATGGCTTCCAGCTTCACCTCATCCATATCGATCAGCTTTCCTGCTTCCTCATCCAAAAGTAATTTTTTGGCTTCGCCAACCGTGACTTTACGCTTTTTACCACGACGTGGCATCATATTGCCAATCATTTCCTGGATGTTCATCATAGAAACATCATCCATAGCGCCACCGATCATACCTACATTAGGCGCCTGATTTTGCTGAACTTCAATTTCAATCTTTCGTTCATCCAATTCTCCATTACGGATTTTTTCGCGGAAACGCTCACGGGTACGCTGGTTAAGCTCGTTATCGTCCTCAGGCACGGTACCATCTCCATTTCCAGAATAATCCGTCTTGACCTTGTGCGCACCAGCACCATGTATCGGAGGAATCAATGCATCCAGGATAATATCCTCAACAGCTTGTTCCGCCTTAATTTTCACTTCCTCCTTCTTCTGTGTACGCACCATACCCACGGCCTGTTCTACCAAATCGCGCACCATGCTCTCCACATCGCGCCCTACATAACCCACCTCGGTAAATTTGGAAGCTTCTACCTTTACAAATGGCGCATCAGCAATTTTAGCCAAACGACGGGCAATTTCAGTTTTTCCGACCCCCGTTGCGCCAATCATTAATATATTATTAGGAATAATTTCCTTTTGAATTTCCTGAGGGCTATTCATGCGCCTCCACCGGTTTCTCAAAGCGATTGCTACATTTCTCTTTGCGTCATTTTGTCCGATAATGTATTGATCCAGCTCGAAAACAATTTGACGAGGCGTTAAGCGATTTAAGTGTTCAGTCATTGTTATTTATGAAAAACTTGGCTTATAATTCTGATTTACGGTATACATAGCAGACAACCTGACTCATTTCTCAGGCCTTGCATTACAACCATTCGTTGCAATAACGGTTTTTGTCCGATATCCCATATTTACACCAGAAAGAACTATGCCCGTACAAAATGTCAGGTCAGGTGGCTGTAAATCTTTTAGTAACTTGCATTGTATTGAAATACCAGCCTGCAATGTAACTTTTTCGATATTGTCTCATTTTTGTATAACATGAAAAAAATCTTTTACTTTCTATTCGTACTTATTTCTTACGCGGCAAGCTTTGCACAAACTACGACCTCCAATAATTTGGTACAGTATGTAAATCCGCTGATGGGCACTCAGTCTAAATTCAGCTTGTCATCGGGAAATACTTACCCGGCCATTGCCTTACCTTGGGGAATGAATTTCTGGATGCCCCAAACCGGAAAAATGGGAGATGGATGGAGCTATACCTACGACGCTGAAAAAATCAGAGGTTTTAAGCAAACACACCAACCCAGCCCGTGGATCAATGATTACGGACAGTTTTCTATACTACCAATTACCGGGAAACTGAATGTGGATGAAGAAAGCAGAGCCAGTTGGTTTTCACATAAGGCAGAAGAAGCCAAACCCCATTATTACAAGGTTTATCTGGCCGATTACGACATCACAACCGAAATTGCACCCACCGAACGTGCTGCACAATTCCGTTTTACCTTTCCACAATCCGACAATTCTTATGTTCTTTTGGATGCTTTTGACAAAGGATCATACGTAAAGATCATTCCTGCTCAAAGAAAAATTATCGGCTATACCACCAAGAACAGCGGAGGTGTTCCTGCCAATTTTAAAAACTATTTCGTACTTATTTTCGATAAAGATTTCAGCTTTGCTCAAACATTCAGTGGTAAGCAATTAACCAAAGACACCCTCGAATTGAAGGCCAATCACGCCGGAGCTGTTATTGGATTTAAGACAAAACGAGGCGAACAAGTGGGGTTAAAGGTTTCTTCTTCCTTTATAAGTCCGGAACAAGCCGAGCTTAACCTAAAAAGAGAAGTGGGTAGCGACGATTTCGAAACGACGAAACAAAAGGGTTATAAGGCTTGGAACGACGAGTTGTCCAAAATTAAGGTTGAAGGGGATAACATGGATCAAATCCGTACTTTTTACTCCTGCCTATATCGCGTTTTGCTCTTTCCACGCAAATTTTTCGAGTTTGACGCAAAAAATCAGATCGTGCATTATAGCCCCTACAATGGAGAAGTTCGTCCGGGATATATGTTCACCGACAATGGTTTTTGGGATACTTTCCGCGCCGTATTCCCTTTTTTCACGCTGATGTACCCCACTTTGAATTCACAGATCATGCAGGGATTGGCGAATGCCTATGACGAAAGTGGCTTCCTGCCCGAATGGGCCAGTCCGGGTCACCGCGATTGTATGATCGGTTCCAATTCGGCCTCACTCATTGCCGATTCGTACGTCAAAGGGATTCGCGGCTACGACATCAATAAGCTATATGAAGCTATTCTGAAAAATACCAAAACTGCCGGTCCGGTTACCTCCGTTGGACGCTTTGGACATGAATATTATAACGAACTGGGTTATGTTCCTTATGATGTAAAGGTGAATGAAAATGCTGCACGTACGCTGGAATATGCATATGCCGATTTTTGTATTGCCCAGCTTGCCAAAGAGCTAAAAAAGCCTCAGACAGAAGTGGATTTATTCTTAAAACGAAGTCAGAACTACCGCAATTTGTTTGACCCGGAAACAAAATGGATGCGCGGGAAAAATAAGGACGGCAAATTCCAGTCGCCGTTCAATCCGTTCAAATGGGGCGATGCGTTTACCGAAGGAAACAGCATCCATTACACATGGTCCGTATTTCAGGATGTAAAAGGATTAATCGGTTTGGTTGGAGGTCGTGACGCCTTTGTACAAAAACTAGACACCGTATTTACTTTGCCCCCTATTTTCGACGACAGTTATTATGGTTTCCCTATTCACGAAATTCGTGAAATGCAGATTATGAATATGGGGAATTATGCACATGGAAATCAACCCATACAGCATATGCTATATTTATACAATTATGCCGGAGCTCCTTCAAAAACACAATATTGGTCGAGAGAGGTAATGAACAAACTTTACCAGGCCGCACCAGATGGCTATTGCGGAGATGAAGACAATGGGCAAACCTCTGCCTGGTATGTATTTTCGGCGCTCGGCTTTTATCCGGTTACACCGGGAACCACACAATATGTAATTGGTTCACCATTATTTAAAAAGGCAACGATTACCCTGGAAAACGGGAAAAAATTCACGGTACAGGCACCTGCGGCTTCAACAGAAAATAAGTATATACAAGCCGCAACATTGAATGGCAAACCGTATTCTCAAACTTATCTTGAACACGGAGATATTTTAAAGGGTGGCAATATTCAGTTTAATCTAACCAAACAGCCATCCAAAACCTGGGGCGTTAAACCTGAAAATGCACCATTTTCACTGACAAAATAGTGTTTAACAATGTTGGAATCATGATGTACAATGCAAAAATGCTTCGCCATTTTTCTAACAAATAAAGCTTGATCAGGTTTCAGGCACGACTATTACTGTATTGGCTTCTATTAATACAGTAATAGTTCATTGATTTTAATATACCGCCAACACATTAAAAAAGGCCTCGAAGAGGTTTAATGTGAATAGCCACGGATGCAATCCGGGGGTTAGTCAATACATACCGCACGTTCCAACCCGGAAGGGGTTGAACATTAGCATAGTGATTCAGCCGGTTTCAATATGAACATTATGGATTCTATTGACACCATTTTTTAAACTAAAATATTAACCCAGCGAACGGCTGATTGCCGATAGCTAATAACTACATTAATATGATTTACAGAAAAATTGCCAACGCTAATACCCCTGAACATCTGGATTTAAATTTATCAGTAATCACATTCGGCGCTTGGGCTACCGGTGGCTGGATGTGGGGAGGTACAGAAAGAAAAGAATCTGTGAAAGCCATACAGGCGTCCTACGATGCAGGTGTAACTTCAATTGATACTGCACCTGTTTACGGAATGGGGCTCAGTGAAGAAATTGTTAGTGAGGCGATTAAAGGTATCCCGCGCGACAAAGTTCAGATCCTGACCAAATACGGCATGCGTTGGGACTTGGCCAAAGGCGACCTTGCCATGCACAGCAAGGACAATGAGGGCAACGAAATTGATATATACAAATTCGCTGCGAAGCAAAGTATCATTCAGGAATGCGAAGACAGCCTGAGACGGCTCGGCACCGATTATATTGATCTATACCAGATACACTGGCACGACAAGACTACACCGATCGAGGAAACGATGGAAGCCGTATCACAATTGATCAAAGAAGGAAAAGTCCGCTATGCAGGGGTTTGTAACTACGATGCCAATCTGATGCGTGAAGCTTCTCAATATATTCAACTGGCTTCTGACCAAGTTCCGTTCAGTATGGTGAGGCGTGATATTGAAAAGGAACTGGTACCCTATTGCATTGAACACGATAAAGCAATTTTGGCATATAGCCCATTACAACGCGGATTGCTGACCGGTAAAATGAACCCTGGTCATGCATTTGCAAAAGACGATAACCGATCGGCTCTGCACTATTTCTCCGATGAAAACTTAAAAAGGGTCAATTCATTTCTGGATCAATTGAAACCATTGGCTGATGAAAAAAATGCGACCATTTCCCAACTTGTTCTCCGCTGGACGGTGGAACAGCCCGGCATCACCATTGCGTTGGTAGGTGCCCGCGATGCCCAACAAGCATTACAAAATGCGGCTGCAATGGATTTTGATCTAACAACTGACGAAATCAATTGGATCAACGGACATTTAAACGAACTGACCTTGATTCAGTAAACGGGTAGTCTGGCTACTTTTCTTTTTTTATCTTTGACATCAGATTTAACAATCTAACACCAAATTTTTAATACTCATCTTGAATCTCATGACCAAGAACACCTCATTTTTCAAAAAAACGCTTCCTGTTGCACTAGGCGGATTGATGCTTACAGCCTCTGTTGGGCTTATGAGCAATAGTGGCATCGCTATTGATAAAAAGGCCCCAAACACGATCACGAATGCTGATCTGAAAGTGGATACCATAGCCACCGGATTGAAATTACCCTGGGCTACTGCTTTTTTACCAAGTGGTGATCTATTGGTTACGGAGCGTGCAGGCAAATTACGTCTGGTAAAGAATGGGGTTCTTGACCAGAAAGAAATTGCTGGTGTACCCGAAGTTTGGTATAAAGGCCAAGGAGGTTTACTGGATATACAATTACATCCCGACTACGCTAAAAATGGCTGGATATATATTAGTTATTCTTCCCCCAAAGCAGAGGGTGAAGAGGGTGAAGAAGGTGGAGCAAATACGGCGCTAATCCGCGCAAAATTGAAAGATCATGCGTTGGTTGAAATAGAAAATCTTTATAAAGCGCTCCCTAACGTTAAAGGGAATGTACACTACGGAGGCCGGATTGTTTTTGATAAAAAGGGCTATGTTTTTCTTTCATTAGGAGAAAGAGGCCAAAAGGAGAAAGCGCAGGATCTTAGCAAAGGACAAGGTAAAGTAGTTCGCTTGCATGAAGACGGAAAGATTCCTACTGATAATCCATTTGTTAAGACTGAGGGTGCCCGTCCGGAAATTTGGAGCTACGGTCACCGTAATCCACAAGGTTTGGTGATTCATCCTAAAACAGGTGTAATCTGGGAACACGAGCATGGTCCACAGGGTGGCGACGAGTTGAATATCGTTGTAAAAGGCAAAAACTACGGTTGGCCTGTTATCACATTCGGTATAGACTATGACAATAGCATTATCTCCAAGGACACCGCCAAGGTAGGAATGGAACAACCTGTTACTTATTGGAAGCCATCCATCGCTCCTTGCGGCATGACCTTCGTTTCGAGCCCTAATTTTAAAGAATGGAATGGCGACTTAATTGTTGGTTCTCTAAAATTCATGCAACTGCAACATCTTGTCGTTAAAGGAAACAAAGTTGTGAAACGTGAAGTGCTTCTAGAAGGACTTGGTCGGGTGAGAGACGTTCGCCAGGGACCGGATGGCAATATATATGCCGTGCTGGAAAACTCTGGTAAGGTGGTTAAAATTAGTAGAAAATAGGAAGATAGAAGTTACAGGAAGATAGAGTAGTTAAGAAGATGGGCGGTGAAATAACCGTCATAATTCATATGCTGCGCTTATGGCATACCTACTACTTTTTTTCTTCTCCATATTTTAGTAAAAATGAAATTAGCAATTACTCTCCTATCCTCAGCACTTTTTGCCTCATCTGTTCTTCCAAATTCGAACGATGAACTGGCGAAAAGTATTGAACGAGGGAAAATGGTATACGCCGAAAATTGTATCAGCTGCCATATGGGTACGGGCGAAGGAGCTCCGGCTGCCATTCCCCCATTGGCAAAATCCGACTATCTATTAAAAAGTCCTGAAAAAGCGATGTATGCCATCAAATTTGGACTGATGGGACAGATTACTGTAAATGGTATCAAATATGATAACATGATGCCTGCACCTGGTCTGGAGAATGATGAGATTGCGGATGTCATGAACTATATCCGAAATTCCTGGGGTAATAAATCCGACTCGTTGGTAACGCCTAAAATGATAGAATTGATTAAGGAATAGCAATAGAATATCAGCCCAAAAATAGCCAGAGCAGATCGTCTTAAAGATGGTCTGCTCTTTTTTTTCTCGTCAACGACCCTACTAGTTTTGAAAAACCCAATGTTGCACGTTCAAAACCTATACATACAGCACTACCAAATCTATACGTATTAATATAAGGGCTCTCTGCAAAAGTGTATACTCTTTCAAGTCGTCTGGGCAAGCATCAGTCTAGCCCCTTTGACAAATTTCTGAACAAGGATTTTATATTGTTCATGCACATCCATGTGCGGGATAAATTCTTTACCAACCAAGGTAAAAGCCTGCATGTCCGAATAGTCGTCATATATACCTAATGCTTTGAGGCCCATCATTGCAGCACCAGCTGCTCCGGTTTCGACGGTCTCGTTCAGTACGACTTTCTTGCCAAAAATTTCGGAGAGCATTTGTACCCATGCATCGCTTTTTGCAAACCCTCCACTGGCATATATGGTATCGGTGTTCTGCATTTGAAGTAAGATTTGCCCAATGGTAATCAGATTTAACAGAATGCCCTCCATTACCGCACGCGAAAAATGAGCTTTGGTATGTCGAATGTCCAGCCCCGAAAATCCTCCTCTCACTTCCGAATTCCATAAGGGCGCCCGTTCGCCCAGTAAATAGGGATAAAAAAGTAAACCCTCCGATCCAGGTTCAATTGTTGTAGCAAGCTGAAACACCTTTTCATAGGCTTCATCCTTGAAAAAGGTATCCATCAACCATTCAAATATAACCGCTCCATTGTTGGAAGGCCCCCCGATGATGAATATTTTTTCATCCAAAATATAACAGAAAGTCTGCATCAACGGATCCGTATAGGCCGTTTCTGAACATATTCTCACCGCAGCACTGGTTCCAATGGTTACAGCCATGGAGCCCTTTCTAACAGCCCCACTACCCAGGTTTGCCAGGCAGCCATCGCTGGCCCCCATAATTAGCGGCGTATTTTCAGGCAGACCGGCCGCATTGCCTCCCGGCAATTTTTCTATATGATAAGGAGATACGGCAGCAGATAACTTGTCCGCCTTGATCCCTAACTTTTTTAGGGTATACGCATCCCATACTCTTTCTCGGATATTAAACATTCCCGTCGCCGAAGCAATGGAATAATCTACCAGGTATTTTCCTGTCAGTTTATAAACGATATACTCCTTTATACCAACGAACTTAGCAGTATCCTGATAAATTTGAGGCGCATTTTCCCCCAACCAAAGCAGTTTGCAAACGGGGGTCATGGCATGTATAGGCGTACCGTTGTTGTTGTAAATTCTCTTACCAACTCTGGAAGCTTTCAGCTTTTTCGCGATATCCGAACTTCGGTTATCCGCCCAAATGATCAGGTTCGTTAATTTATCACCGTTTCCATTCAGAGCAATTACGCCATGCATGGCCGCACTAAAACTGACGCCTAACAAAGCGCCATACTTTTCACATGCTTGTAATACCAACTGTAATGTCTTGCAAGAAGCTCTAAAAATCTCTTCCGGATCCTGCTCACTCCAGTCTGCATGTGGATGGGACATGTCATATCCTTCACTATGCGTTGCCAGGATTTTGCCCGATACGGAGTCAAATGCTACGGACTTTACGTTTGTTGTGCCTATGTCACAACCAATGATATACGACATTTATGGTACTTTTAATGATAGAGAATCGATGTAGTTACCTTACTGCTATATACTGTGCCTACCTAAAACAAATGTAATGATTCATCGTCAACGCTTGATACAAAAACAAAATTCAGCCCGTTAGCCGCACAAATTATTCATTTCACTGGTAAAAACTGCCTGTTATTTATTAGTTTTGCTTCATCATTTTACGATTCAAACTTAAGAATAACCATGTCTGATATTAATCATACAGCGCACGCTCAAACCGAGGAAGCTCCTAAGAGACTTTCTAGTGCCACTTATGTTATTGCATTTATCGTGTTATTTGTGATACTTGCTGTTTTTGCTGATCTATTTGTTTTCATACTTGGTACAATTGGTTTGATTGTAACTTTTGCAGCACTTTACAAAGAAACGATCTCCCACGACGCACACCACTAATTGCGGTACTGCTACGTATTGATATAACCGGCCAATTCATCAGGAATCAGCAAGTCCGCTGACGATATTCCAAATGAATTGGCCGTTTGCTATGTTAACCTGCCATTGTTCCTCGATTATACAGCAGTCTTCTAAATCCCGGTATTCGACTGTCAGTTTTGCTCCCTCCAGATGCAGTTTTGCAAAACCGTTATAGCCCAACTGGTGTCGCCTTACAACCTTACGCACACGCCGATCGTATAGCATAATTTTTTGTTGTTCTTCCTCCGAATCCGGCATCTTTATTTCAACGGGTAATCCGCCGTGTCCAATGCAACGCCCATAGGCAACCGGACCTTTGCCATGTTGTCCTTTATTATATACGACCAGCCTGTGGTCATGTCCCCAAAACCATATAATCTCCCTGAACTCATCCCCCAGCAAAGCCTGTATTTGTTCTCCCGGCCTTTCATAATGTTCTCTGAATGCCGAGATATAGGGGTGATGACTTAAAAAAATCAATCCTCGTTTATCCGTTGGGTCTCCCAACCGTACCACATCCCGAAGCCAGTCTACCTGCTCCTTTTTTAAATGACAGTCTGGTGGAGAAAGTATTTCGAGCAAAGGTCGCCCTACCGATGTATAGCCTGTATCCAGGCCAATGATTCGCCAATGATCATTTTCCAGACAAAAAAAGCCAGCCTGTTGCGTTTTTCGTACCGCTCCTTCTTTTACATACATTGCCGGTAAAAGGTGTTGAAAGAAAGCATTACCATTCGAATACATTTCATGATTCCCCGACAATACCAGGCTTCCCGATTCTCCGTAATACCACGATGCATGAGGAGCGGTAAAATTATCTTCAACCTCCTTAGGAGAACCTACAAAATAGACATCTCCCATATGAATAGAGTAGTCGGGGGCATGTTTCGCGACTAAATGAGCCACCGAGTCCGCCTCCTCCGTATCACTTGCCCAATCGGACAACAAAGCGATGGAAATTCCTACTCGTGAGGGAACGGAGGATTGCAATTTATATATACCACTTTCTCCATTGCGAGGATAGGCCTGATATGGATGTCTAGGACCAAATCTGCTTTTTAGATAATGCCATGCAAAGCCGAGTAAATTCGTTTTAAAAAATTCAGAAATCACATTGGTTACCTCCGATGTGTTTCTGACGTGCTCTTCATATAATTCCTGCTGTGTTTTAGCATGATTTTCGGCTTCGGTATGCCCCAAATCAAGATATTTCTCACTCCGTTTTTCGGCAGAATCTTCCTTATTACTCATCTTACCTAATTTTTATAACAAGAAAAGTTTGTCCCTTTTCACACATCCCAGTCAAATCAGCTTCAATATAGCGATGCTTCAAGTAATTAAACACGAATCTATATTGATATTAAAAATTCTTCCAACTACCTTTCCACTCAAATTGTATAGTCAACTACTAATCAATGTAACCTATGAAAAAAATGACATTACTTTGTTTGATGTGGTTAACGGCTCAGGCCGTTTTCGCTCAAATGTCGAAGGAAAAACAGATCGCCGAATGGGAGCGTGCGAAAGTATATACGCTGGAGTATCTGGATGCAATGCCCGAGGATGGCTATGCATTTAAGCCAACACCCGAAATTCGTTCTTTTGCTGAACAGATGGACCATATAGCCGATGCCAATTATGCTTTCGCAGCAGCTGCATCTGGCAAAAAAAGTCCTATGGAAGGATCTGCTGAGAAAATGGCTGATCAATCCAAAGCAGCGGTAAAAAAAGTGGTTTTAGCGAGTTACGACTTCACAATTGATGCCATCAAAGCGATGGCGGATGCCGATTTTGATAAGGATATAAAACTTTTTGGCATGGATATGAAAGCCGGTACTGCGCTCGAAAAATCTTTTGAACACCAAACGCACCACCGCGGGCAAACAACGGTTTACATCCGAATGAAAGGTATTGCACCTCCGAAGGAAAAACTATTCTAAAAATCCCCAAACTGCCTGGCTGTGTTGGGGATTTTTATTTTAAGCCTTGGCTTTGAGTTTGTATAGCGAAATTGCTAAAAAACTATAAACCTTCAAGGCGAAGGGAGGAATGATAAAATCACGGATGATCTCTTTCTTCTTTTCCTCAGATGGTTCCGCCAGTTGGATATACTTCCAGGCAAATTTAGCGCGCGGCCAATACCTGTCGCCATACTGCTTCGAAAAAAGCAATTTATAATAATAGGTGGCGATATTTTTACGAAGTCTGGCGTCGTACTTATAGTTAAATTCTTTATTGATATTGGTATAGAGTTGAATGCGGTTAAACAGGAAGTCGGCACTGTAATGATTGTCCGCAAAGCTGGCGCCTCCCCTGTTTTTTCTATAAACCGACATCACCTCATCAATATATCCGATGGGTCCACGACTCGCCAACATGATGTTACGAGGTATATCACCACTGGTAGAAAGGTTGGTCCATTCCGGATCCGGATTTTTTTCAAAATCAGCCCTTCTGAACATCAAACTCGATGTGGCAATGAAACACAACTCATCCTCCCCTATCAAATCATCTACCGTAATTTCGGGTTTATTCAGCATATTCACCAAATGCGACGGAGCCGACTTATCGTCATAAATAGCCATGGCATTGTGATAACTTGCAGAATAATGCGGATTTGCATCCAACATCTCCACCTGCTTTTGTAATTTATGGGGAGAGGTCAGGTAGTCGTCCCCATCGAACTGCGCAATATATTCACCCTTTGCATGCGCAAAAGTGTTTAGCGCGTTGTACTTGCCATTTAAGCCAAGATTTTTCGATTGCAACAGAAGCCTGATCTTATCAGGAAAGCGGCTTTGGTAATCCTTTAAGATACTAACGGTATTATCCTTAGAGCAGTCGTCACCTACGATGATTTCGTATGGAAATGTTGTTTCCTGCATCAGCAGTGAATCAAGCATTTTGGGAACGAATTTTTCATGATTATAGGTTACAACACAAACACTCACTTTTATCATAAACAGGCGTATTTCATAAAACCGATAATCAACTGGAACCAAACCATTTAACTACCTTACTAATTCAAAAAAATAGTCAAACCAACGAGCCGATTCTATATTTTAGCGCTACAAAGTTACTTTAAATCCTTATAATCTTATCTTTGGTTTCATTATTAAAATAACATCACCGTATTGTTACACCCAGCCCAGCCCCTTTTCCGCCGCCCCTCCATTTTTTCCAAATTCGAGAAAATTGTAGCTGCTGAGAGCACCCGGCATGGTGGCGTAAGTTCAGCTCCATACCACTCCCTGAACCTGGGCGGATCCACTCAGGATAATCCCGAGCATGTACTTGAGAACAACCATCGATTTTTCGCAGCACTTGGGATCCCGTTTTCCCATGTAGCGAAGTCTCATCAAGTACATGAGGCCGAAATATTGCACGTGACGAAACCGGGACGGTTTGAAGGTTATGACGCTTTGATTACCGACCAACCCAATATTCAATTGGCGGTTACTATTGCTGATTGCACACCCATTCTCCTCTTAGACCCCATCACAAATGCAGTTGCGGCTATACACGCTGGATGGCGTGGTACTGTTCAACAGATTGTGACCAAGACCGTTCTAAAAATGCAGGATACATTCGGTACTTTGCCCAATCATATAGTGGCCTATGTCGGTACCTGTATAGACGAATGCTCCTTTGAAGTCAATGCTGATGTTGCAGATCATTTTGGAACAAAGCATAAGAGATGGGACGCAGAGAAGCATAAATTCTTTATCAATCTTAAAAAAGCTAATCAAGATCAGCTACTGGCCTTAGGTATTCCGGTTGAGCAAATACAAATTTCTAGTTACTCCACTGTACTGAATAATGATGATTACTTTTCCTACCGTCAGGAAAAGGGACTCACGGGACGAATGCTTGCAACAATAGGCATCAAAACAACTTAGTTTTATCGCTGACGTGTTGCAACAACCACCTTACATCGATACCGTTCGGATTCTCCACCAACAGAAAAAACATCGATGAGTAGGAAATAATACCCTGTTGGTACCAAATCGCCGTGCTGATCCCTCCCATCCCAGGCAAGCGTCCCAGCCGTTCCCAATAGTTGATTGCGCAATAAAGTCTTAATCATTCGTCCACCGGTATTGTATATGTTAACGGTAGCCACATTTCCAGCCAAATTCTGTTCATATAATAAAGTCGCGGTATCATCTATACCATCTCCATCTGGCGAAAAAGCCTCCGGTATGATTTGAAAACGATTCATTGCGCTTTCTCTTTTCGATTGTGAATTCATATAACCCGGGGTTGCATACCCCACAGAAGAAGATGCCGACTGCCAGTTTTTAAGATCCAAAGCCGATTTTTCAGGGAACTGTTTTTCTAATGATACACCTTCCGAACTGGAAAGTAATGGATGGTGCATATTTTCAGAATATTCCATTTGGTCATACCACTGACCTACCCCATTGCGGAGTACAACCATGCCTTCCTTAGTAGGTAGGGAGGGGAACCCCGGCATGTCTAAAAATCCTTGCTGCCCGGGGGTTGGATATTGCTCTTTCACTATTTCGCTACCTGTGGTCAGCGCCAGATAACCATGTGGCGGCAGCAAAATATCTTGTGCAGAGATTAGGAAGTTATCTTGGGTGAGATCTGTGCGCGCATTGCCAAGCGTCCAATTTTTTAAGCTGATGAATTTGGATGACTGGTTGTACAATTCAACAAAATCAACACCATTTTCAAAAGGGTGAAACAGAACTTCATTGATCAGAAGATCTCCATAGGCAGCGGTAGATGGGATACCCACCAACCATACCGATTCTTCTGATCTAATTCCGAAGCAATCTGCAACTCCACGAATAGTAACCTCGTAGGATATTCCTGCTTGCATCGGTTTATCCAACTGTACATGTAGGCGCCGTAAAGCAGGCAATTCCAATTCCCTTTTTACAACATTTCGACCAGACACAATAACCATATGGTCATCATCACCAGTCGGGTGCGCGTCCATTTTTTCATCAAAGACTATAACAAACGACGAGTTGTTGATAAACTCAATATGATTTACCTTCGGACTTGTGGTATCTGTTATGATTTCCTGAAAGCTATTGAATTTACCAGGTGTACCACCGCTCGCATCCCGGCTTGTAAGCCAATTATTTCTATCGCAGCATATACATTGCACATCTTTTATCTCCAATGCATAACCACCATTACGGTGGCCGGTCTCCCACCAACTGTTCTGATAATTAACTTCATGAACCTGTTCATTTTGGCTATTGAGTAAAATAATCTGCATATGATCATTGGTCAGCGCGAACGTGGTTAACCCAATCACACTTCCCAAAGATTTAATCGTTTCTACATGCTTGTTATGACACACAATACTATAGCTCTGTGGTGCCATCACAGAATCAGGAAATGAAATGAATTGGTTACCCAATTTGAGCTTCCAACCTTTAAGCGATACCTTCTCCGAGCTGCTATTATAGAGTTCAAGATATTCTACCTCCGGCAAACCAATGGCTGGTGAAGGATCAGCCATAATTTCGCTTATCACCACCGAGGGTGACCGTTGAGCAGCCGCATTCAATGCCCCATAAATCCAGCAAAAAATAATGTAGAACGCAGTTCTTATCATTGCCGTATCGATTCGTACTTACCTCTATACGATCATATTAGGAACAGGTAACTTAGTAGCTTAAAAACAAAAAGAGCCAATCGCGGTTTCCCTGATTGACTCTCAAAAATTCTAATTTATTTCA
>CALGRQ010000307.1 GCA_937880795.1 uncultured Dyadobacter sp.
TGAGGTTGGATCCGATCTGGCTTATCTGGTTCAAACTGAACATTATCGGAAGCCGGGGGAAAAGCCCGTTGATATGGAGGTAACACTGGTTTGTCGCAAAAATGACACCGGATGGAAAATTGTACACAGGAGAACGACACCCATCCAAATAAAATAGATTATTGATTATCAAAAACAGGGGAGCCATTCATGACTTCCCTGTTTTTTTATGATCGGTTACAAATCGGTTTTTCGATCATTAAAACCCGGATTGCCAAACCAAATTCTCCAATACCAAGTGTTAGATTTTTTCTAAAATTTTTATCCCTTATCTGTGAAAGTGAATTGATTGAGAGGTTATTTCCACCTAGCTTGCTAATCTGGCATGACTTACAACTAAAATTGTTGTTATTTTGTGTTTTAAAAGGGCGTCAACTTATTATAAATGGAAAGATTTACGGGTTTAATTGGTATTGCATTAATTTTAGGTATTGCGTATGCAATGTCAAATAATCGTAAAGCGATCAACTATCGAACAGTTGGTGTAGGACTTGGCCTACAGTTTGGTTTGGCGGTTTTTATACTGAGAACTGATATAGGACAAACGATCTTTCAGTGGTTAGGAGAGAAAGTACAGAAGCTGTTGGCTTTTTCTGATAAAGGTGCCGAGTTCGTTTTTGGTGCGCTGGTTAGTCCCGAATTGATGCAAAATGCGTTTGGACCGGGTAAGGACTTTGTTTTCTTCTTTAAGGTAATTCCTACCATCATTTTTGTGGCTGTATTGGTGAACATGCTCTATCACCTAGGCATTATGCAACGTGTCGTGTCTGTAATAGCCCGAGCTGTATATTGGTTGATGGGCGTGAGTGGTGCGGAAGCAGTGTCTAATGTGGCGAGTACGTTTGTTGGCCAGGTAGAGGCACAAATTATGATTAAGCCGTATTTGAAAAAGATGACAAATTCGGAATTAATGGCTTCCATGACTGGTAGCTTTGCCTGTATTGCTGGTGGGGTGATGGCCGTATATATATCATTGGGGGTGCCAGCTCCTTATCTAATCGCCGCGAGCTTAATGGCTGCTCCGGGAGCGCTGGTTATCTCTAAAATTGTATTTCCTGAAACTGAGGAATCCACAACAAAAGGCGCTGTGAAATTGGAGGTTACGAAAACACACGCCAACTTGCTGGATGCTATTGCCGCAGGAGCCAGTGAGGGGTTGAAAGTAGGTTTCAATGTTATAGCTATGTTGATCGGTTTTATCGCTTTGGTTGGCTTGCTCGATTACTTGCTCGGCTTGGTCGGCGGTTTGTTCGCTTTTCCACAATTGAGCTTTAACTATTTGCTGGGTAAAATATTTTCTGTTTTTGCCTGGGCCATGGGTGTGCCGGGTAAGGATGTGGAAGCAGCTGGTTCTTTAATGGGTACTAAAATGGTAATTAACGAGTTCGTAGCGTATTTGGATTTGGTGAAACTGAAAGATACATTGGATCATAAAACCATCGTGATTACAAGCTTTGCTTTGTGCGGATTTGCAAATTTTAGTTCGATTGCTATTCAGGTGGGGGGGATTGGAGAACTTGCACCAACCCGTCGCGCTGACCTGGCACGTCTTGGTTTTAAGGCTCTTATTTGCGGTACATTGGCTTCTTATATGTCTGCAACTTTAGCTGGATTGCTTTTGTAATAGTTTATGCTTCGATCAGAAGCATTTAGATTTTTATCTGTGATATTGTAAGGCAGGTTTAGAATGATATTGTAATCATTTTAAACCTGCTTTTTTTTTGCTTTCAACGCTGCCATTATCTGGATGATATTTGTGTGAGTTGGGCATATCGCTATATTCTCTTCATTTTTTTCGATTGGAAAAATGCTTTTTGGCATGATTATAATTTCTAACTTTTGGAAAGAATTATATCAGCTAAGCAGCCAACGGGATTTATGAAATTACTCAAACTTATATTCACACTACTTAAGGATAGTTTTAATGCTTTTATGGATGATAATGGCCTTAAATTGAGTGCGGCTTTATCATACTACACCATATTTTCACTGGCACCGATGTTGTTAGTGATTATATCGGTGCTGAATTTTTTCTATTCCAATGGAAATATACAGGCTGAATTGTTTCAACAAATTACGGCTCTGGTAGGGGCCAATGCTGCTCAGCAACTTCAGGAAATTTTAAAAAATGCTGAGATGTCCAATAAGTCGGGTGTTGCGGCTGCCATTGGTATCGGTACCTTATTGGTTGGAGCAACCGGGGTTTTTGCTGAGATTCAGGATTCGATCAATTTTATATGGTCTATCAAAACCAAGCCTAAGAAAGGTTGGCTTCAATATATCAAGAACCGTCTTTTATCCTTTTCGATCATTCTTACTTTGGGTTTTCTGCTCATGGTTTCCCTGGGTGTAAATGCCTTGGTTGAACTGTTAAGCGGCAGGTTGGAGCAACTCTTTTCCGAAGCCTCTGTGGTAATTTTCTATATTCTCAATATGGCATTACTGCTTGGAATCATTACAGCGTTGTTTACCGTAATTTTTAAGGTATTGCCGGATGGTTACCTTCGTTGGAAAGAATGTGTGGTAGGAGCCGCTTTTACGGCTGTACTCTTTTTAATTGGAAAGTTTGTGATCAGCTTTTACATAGGACAGGCTGATTTGGGGGCAACATACGGAGCCTCGGCATCTATTGTAATCTTGCTTACCTGGGTATATTACTCATCCATCATCCTATATTTCGGTGCAGAATTTACCAAGGTATATGCCGCGTTGGATGGGGTAGCCATTGCCCCCAATAGAAATGCGGTTTTAATTGTCAGACAGGAGGTGGAAGAAAGAACGGGAAAAGTGGTTGTGTAGAAAGAGGAGCATATAACCTAAAAAAGTCCCTTTGGGTTTTACCAATAGGGACTTTTTGTTTGCTTAGGCAGGTATCTTTACTGCTTACTTAATAACCATTTCGTAGGGCATACGGGTTTGCATGCCTCCCATATTCATCAGTTTCTTATACATTTTTGCATACGCTGCCAATTCTCCAAAATTCTTATTCAGGGCTTTTTCTTCTTCGTCACCCATTATTTTGGTCAGCATCTCTTCCAAAGGCTTTTTCTTTTCCGGATAGTAACGCACCCGGTATTCTCCTTCTTTCAATTTGGCCGCGGTAGCAGCAATTTTAACGGCATCGTTTACCCCTCCAAGGGCATCAACCAAACCATTGGCTTTTGCTTCAACTCCAGACCAAACTCTGCCCTGCGCCAAGGTTTTTAATTTCTCAACAGGCATTTTGCGCCCAGCTGCTGCTTTCGTGGTAAACTTCTCATAGCCCTCTTCAACACTTTTTTGGATCATGGATTTTTCAAAATCAGTCATATCGCGGGTTGCAGTGGGCCAGTCGGCATGAGGGTTGGTACCTACGCCATCAAACGTAACGCCTAATTTATTGTTCATGAAATCAGTTACGTTGAAAATAAGCCCAAATATCCCGATGGAACCGGTAATCGTATTGGGCTGAGCAACGATTTTGTCACAAGCCATTGCCATATAATAACCGCCCGATGCGGCAACATCAGACATGGAGGCAATGACTGGCTTTACTTTATTGGTCATCTGAATTTCTCTCCACATTACATCCGAAGCCAAAGCACTACCACCGGGGGAATTGATACGAACTACGATGGCCTTAACCTTGTCGTCATCTCGTAGTTTTTTCAATTCTTTTACAAACTTGTTAGACCCAATGGAGCCATCGCCACCATCACCGCTGTTAATTTCGCCTTCGGCTACCAAAATGGCAACACGCTTGTTGTAGTCGCCTTCTGGTGATGTATTGGTGCTTTTTAGGTATTTATCAACACCTATATAGGTAATGTCTTTCTTCAAATCAGTCTTTAAGACGCCTTTGACATAGTTTTCAAATTCGTCCCAATAGCCCAGGTTTGTAACGAGTTTATTTTTAAGAGCAGATTCGGGATTTTCAACGGCTAATGAATCAGCAAGTCCTTTCAAAACCGAAGGTGAAACACCTCTTGATGCAGATATTTTTTGAAGGTAATGATCGTTAATGGCTGTGAGTAATTCAAGCGATTGTTTTTTGCTTGCCTCACTCATATCGGGGCGTACAAACATTTCAATAGCACTCTTAAACTCACCCACGCGGAAAACTTCCGGTTTTACACCCAGTTTATCAAAGGTGCCTTTAAAGAAACTGTATTCTGCAGATAACCCGTTCCATTCCATTCCTCCGGCAGGATTCAGGTAAATTTTATCGGCAATAGAAGCGATGTAGTAACCCTTTTCTGTAAAGGATTCACCATATGCCACAACAAACTTTTTGGATTTCTTGAATTCAGCAAGTTGGTTTCGGATTTCTTCCAACGTAGCCCAACCTGTGGAGGGACCTTCGGTTTTAAGATATATCCCCTGAATTTTATCGTCTTTTTGCGCACTTTTGAGTGCCTCCACGATATCTTTCAAACCCACTACATTTTCTTCGCCCGCGAAGGGTCCACCAACTCCAGAAAATGGATTTTCTACCCCGACTTCCTGAATGGGTTTGTTAAGGTCCAGTCGAAGTACCGATTTATCCGAAATTACAACAGTTTCGTCGGAAGAAAACATGGCGCCAATTCCGGCAAGCAGAAAAATGGATACGATGAAGAAAACAAACAAGCCTACCATGGTGGCCAGTACGTATTTAAAGAATTGAAGCATATGTAATTAGCCGTTATTATGGAATTTGGGTGATTGCTTACGAAACAAAATTAATGATTAATTATACCAGTTGGGTGTATAAATAATGTCAAAAGGTATTTTCGGGGTATTAGTGGTCAAATATCTTTTCAAGTATATTTGTAAGCTAACAACCGCACGTGACCATTCCTGTATTCGTAAATTTTGGAAGAAAAAATGAAAAAGACATTAATACTTGTCCGACATGCTACTGCCGAGGAGGACCATTTTCGTATGAAAGACTTTGATAGACAACTCGTTGGTAAGGGGTTATCTGAGGCTGCGATCATGGGCAAATGGATGGTAGAGAAGGGCGTAAAGCCGGATCGCTTTGTGACTAGTTCTGCGGCTCGAGCTTATAAAACGGCGGAAGTAATGGGTGATCAAATGCATATTGATATTGATAAAATCATTTGCAATAAGTCGCTATACGACGGTGGTCCAAGGGCTTATCTTGATGAAGTGAACGGTACACCTGAGAAGACGGAATTACTGATCATTTTTGGTCATAATCCCGATATTACCTATTTCGGAGAATACCTTACCGGGGCCGATATTGGTTCAATGAAGAAGGGGAGTATGGCAACTCTTGAATTTGAAGATTTGAAATGGGAGGAAATTTCGGCAAAAACGGGTAAACTGGTTTCCTATATAACACCAAAAGACGTCAAAGAGGCGCACGGAGAGAATGGCTAACGTAAATAAAAAACAGAAAATTTTCATCTTGATATGTGTGGCGTTTGTGGCGCTGTTTGCCTATATCAGCTACGATATGTCCAGCAGAACTACTGCGCCCTGGAACAAACCCAAGCAACTGAAACGGGCTTTGCCGGGTGCTTTGCCAGATTCGGATTCTCTTAAACTGGATTCGTTACTGGAAACGGTACAATAACCATATTGACTATCCTCTGGGGTGAAAGTCGGTGATCATTTGGCGTAAATAATCCCGGTCGAGGTGTGTGTATATTTCGGTAGTGGTGATTGACTCGTGCCCCAGCATTTCCTGAACTGCCCTCAAACTGGCGCCACCTTCTACCAAATGGGTTGCAAAGGAATGGCGGAAGGTGTGCGGACTTACATTTTTGTGCAGACCTGCCAGTTCGGTGGCATTCTTGATAATTAAGAACACCATAACACGGGTAAGTTGCTTGCCTCTCCGGTTGAGAAAAACAATGTCTTCACTATCTTTATGAACAGTCAGTTCCCTTCTGACATGATCTAAATACAACTTGGTGTACTTAATGGCTTCTTGGCCTATGGGTACAAGTCTTACCTTGTCGCCCTTACCTAGTACCCGTATAAAGCCGGTATCGAAATGGCAGTTACTCAGTTGCAAATTGATAAGTTCAGAAACGCGAACGCCAGAGCTATATAGTACTTCAATCATAGCCCGGTTGCGGGTTCCCTCGGGCGTAGAGTGATCTATGGCTGCGATTATTTGTTCAATATCTTCGTAGGATAACACATCCGGCAGCTTTCGAGGAAGGCGGGGCGCTTCAATGAGTTCGGTAGGATCTATCTGTATCTCATTTTCAAGCAGCAAATACCTATAAAAGGCTTTGATACCCGATAACATGCGAGCCTGTGTGTGGGCAGCTAGCCCCAATTCGGCAATGTATTTTAGGAAGGAAAGTAGTTGTTTTTCCTGAATATCCTTCGGGGCAATAGTGGTGCCCGTTATTTCCAGGTATTCTACTAGTTTTTCAATATCCCGCACGTAAGCCTGAATAGAATTGTCGGAAAAGGACCGTTCCAGTCTTAAATAGTTCTTAAAATGCTTGATGTAGCTTTGCCACATGGGACGTATGGATAAGGTTTCGAGCCGGAAATGATGCAATATTAGTTAGTAAAACGTATTATTGGAATCATTTTGCTTTGCACATAACACGAAAAGCCAGCTATATGCTGACAGCCATTATTTAGAAATATGAAAAAAATATTAATTCTCAACGGGCCCAACCTGAATTTGCTAGGAAAAAGAGAACCCGGAGTCTATGGTAATCAGACTTTTGAAAGTTATTTCTCTACCTTGAAAGAACTCTTTGCGGAAGTAGATCTACATTATTTTCAGTCGAATCATGAAGGTGCTTTAATCGATAAAATTCACGAAGTAGGATTCGATTTTGATGGTATAATTATCAATGCAGGTGGATATACACATACCTCGGTTGCTTTGGCGGATGCGCTGTCTTCGGTAACTACTCCCGCGGTGGAAGTGCATATTTCCAATATACACGCAAGAGAATCTTTTCGCCACCACAGTTATTTGACCAGTCGTTGCAAGGGAATGATCTGTGGCTTGGGGCTTAAAGGGTATGAATTGGCTATCCGGTACTTGCAGTAACCGGATAGCCAATTTGGCTTATCTAAAAATAGCGTTGCTAAACAATATTTTTCCATCATTAAGCATACCTCGGAACAACGGGTCGTCGAGCATGTAAACTACCTGTCCGCGGCCCATTTCCTGTACCCCGAAAATGAGGGTGTTCTTTAATTTTTGGGTCATTTTTTTACCTACAAATCCAGCCATATAGGCCTTGTCGTTCAGGTAGCCAACGTTCCAGCTATCTTTCAAGAGTTCCACATCGTAAGCATTTCTCACCAGGGTATAGTACTCTGGTTTCAGCCCGAATGAAAGTGGGTGGGTTCTGTCAAAAGTAACATTGAACATACTTCCCGGCGAAGATTCACTGGCCTCGGTGCGTTCTAGTTCACCAAACTTTTTATAGAGGTCGTTGTCCTTGCTTGTTTCGGTGGCTTTTTTCGTGAGGTCAAAACCGGGCTTTCCGATGAGCGCCTCATTGGCACTTTCCATCGCAATAAGTTTTCCTCCTTTTTTAATCCAATCCTGAATTTGATCCAGGACTTTTTCATTGAGTATACCTGAATACTTTCCGGCGGGAAGGATCAGTACATCAATTTCATTCCATGGCAAACTGCTCAGTTTACCTGGGTCTACCAAGGTCATCGGATATTTAATTTGCTGTTCGAAATAGTGCCAAACAGAGCCAAATGATGTCGTAGAAACGCCAGGACCGGCCACAGTCACGATTTTAGGGGATGAAAGTGCAGGTACGAATTCCGATCCGAAATCTGCTCCTGAGGTAACAAAGCCCGTTTGTACAGGAGTGAGTTGAACGCGATGTTTGTTAGCCAATTCGGCGATTACTTTGTCAAAATCGGATCCATTGTTTCCTTTTTTTGTGATAACCAGCGTACCGGCGTCGTAATTTACCTTGTTTATTTCAAATGGGACATTGGAGCTTCGAACCATCATATTTCTTTTCAGTAGCTCGGAAAGAAAACTAGCATCGCTCACTTCCGACCATCTTGCCAGATAAGCGTATGGACTGTTTGTCGGCACTTTGTTTTCAACAGGTGTAGGTTCAAAGGGTACAGAAGCAAGTTTTTCTTTGAATCCATATGTTTTCAGTCCAAACAAATAAGAAATACCCCAGCTTGTAAGGTCATAGGTAACAGAGTCTTCTAATACAGGTTTTGTCTCAAATAATACACGGATCAGATTGGATTTTGGTTGATACGCGGAAATAAGTAAATCGTTATTTTCAATCTTCACTGATTGGTCGGACGATGTACTTAGTTCGGTTCCTTTTATAGTTGCAGACTTTCCGACTTGCCCATACTGAAATCCTTGCTTGGTCATCCATTCCGCAAATGCGCGAATCCGTTGTTCATTGCCTTTGGTTTTGATTACATAAGTCTTATATACACCACTAGGGTTGGTTATTGCATCTTCATGATACTTTACAAATTCATTAACAATACGATCCTGGCGCGAAGCAACAGCTTCAAGCGTGGCCATACTGGTTGCAAAATGATGGTCGATACGACTAACTAGAGTCAGGGTATCTTTTTCTCTTTTACGTTCAATGGCTAGTCCGGCGGCACCACCGCCCGCTTGCTCGTAGGTCATACCGATGGCGCCGTTAAAGGATGGCCAGGTATCGCCATAGCTAGGGTAGAACAGATCGTAATTATACCGGGTGAAATAGGCCCAATTGTTCTTGTCGAAATAGCGACGACAATTTTCACCTACGAGCTCATTAAACTCGCGTTGCCATGAAGTAATGTCTTTGTGAAATGGCTTGGCGGCAGGAGGGAAGTAATAGCTTCTGTTAGAACCCATCTCATGGAAATCGGCATGTAAATGGGGCATCCATTGGTTATATAGGGCTATACGGTCTTGTGTTTCCTTCTGGGTTTGCCACGCCCAGTCGCGGTTTAAATCAAACAAATAATGGTTAAATCGTCCACCCGGCCAAGGTTCATCATGTTCCAGTGCATATGGAGTTACGTCCGGAACCGCGTTTTGATAACGGTTATACCATTGTGTATATCTTTCGTAACCATCCGGATTTTGGCAAGGATCAATAATTACAACCGAATTCTTGATGATACCCTGAGTAATGGCATTATCCTTATTTAAAAGTTCATATACGACTTTCATGCTCGAATTGGCCGACACCGCTTCATTGCCGTGTACGTTATAACTAAGCCATACAATTGGAGGCACTTTGCCATCAGCTTTTCCATCGAGCATTTTAATACTTTTTAGATGGTTGGTTCGGATGGTTTCCAGATTGGCAATATTTTCCGGGGAAGAAATAAAAGCGGTCACTAAGGGACGCCCTTCGTAGGTACTGCCATACTGAATGAGCTTTACACGGTCGGGGTTTTGCTTTTGAAGTTGACGGATGTAATCCAGTATTTGGTGATGATAAGTGAATTTGGATCCAAGTTTATAGCCTAAAAACTGATCGGGAGTAGGGTTTTGAGCCCTTGCGGTAAAGAAGAATACTAAAAAGAAAAAAGAATAAAGATATCTGGTCATAGGTTGGCATTGATGGTACATAAAAATTTCAGTCAGCCAAATTTAGAAATAACGTAGAATTTACTTGCAATCATTTAAAGAGTAAAAAAAAGTTTCGTTTGTAAAATGGCTAAAAATGAGGTGGTTGTAAAATAGTTTTGAAATATTTATAGGGCATATTTGGATCTTAAAAAGCAACCGTGCATATTTGCACCACGTTAACGGAATCGGAAACGAAAACGCTAACAAATAGTGAAAGTAAAGTGAAAAAACGCACGAAGTAGGAGACCAGTCGGCCCATTCGTCTAGCGGTTAGGACACGACCCTTTCACGGTTGAAACAGGGGTTCGATTCCCCTATGGGTCACAAAACCGTGCGAAATGAAGGTAACTTCTTTCACTAAATATTGAACAAAGCTCGCATACAGCGAGCTTTGTTTGTTTAAAGTGAAGGGTGTTTGATTACATCCAGTGAGTGAAAGGCTCACAAAAAAGTGAAAGAAAGTGCTATAAAGCAACGAAGTAGGAGACCAGTCGGCCCATTCGTCTAGCGGTTAGGACACGACCCTTTCACGGTTGAAACAGGGGTTCGATTCCCCTATGGGTCACCAAGTTGCTAGCATGCATCATTCAACACTTTTTAAATCGCTCTGTTTTCAGGGCGATTTTTTTTGTGAGCTCACCAATCTGTTTTTGGCGGGAAATGTGGGATCAAGACCAAAACTTGTGGAGAGCATCGGATTTACTTTTGGGACCCTCTCTCAATACAACAGGGCATACATCAAAATAACATAAAATCCAGGTTACTACTTCCAATTAGCGGTCGGATTATCCATATTGTGTTCCACCCAAACCAGATCAGCCGTGTTGTAACCTATATCTGAGGCGATTTTTAAATATTGCTGTTTTACTGCATCCGGAATCCTTTTTTCACGGGACAAAATCCATAAATAATCTGTATTTTTTCCGGCGACAAGTGCATATTGATATTGATCATCTAAGGCAATTACATTATATCCGGAATAGAATGGTCCGAAAAAGGATACCTTTAAGGCCGCTTCGGATTGGTCACCCCGAAACTTGGCATTTCCTATACTGGAAGTCCATTCCTGTTTTTTATAATTATAGCCGCTGTTAAGTACTTTAATGTCTCCGTTATCTTTAAGGCTATAATGAGCCATAGTGTTATTCAGATTTTTTTCATATTTAAAATCCAATCGGGCTATCTCATACCAATTTCCCAGATAACGTTTAGGATCAAAATTATTAACGGGTTTGGCTCCTCTGGGAATCGATTTACAAGATGCTATTAGTGCAATGGCGCCTATGGATAAAAGGGACGTGGCAATCAGTCGCTTTTTCATAAGTTGTCGTTTTTAAGATATATACGGTTACCGACTAAAAAAAACGATACCAATGGTGACTTGCTCTTGTCCAGGCAATCTTACCTTCTTCTAAAATGTGTAGTGTTACGTTGTGTCTATTGTATTGAAAATGAATGGATAAAGTCTGTTGTTAAACATTGACAGCTTCTCTTATAAGGATTAGCGGATGCTCTGTTTACATATACGTATGGCATCATGAAGGCTGGATAGTCTTATGGAAATCCTGCCTTCATGATCACCAGTCGTGTATTTATTTTCCCGAAATTTTTTGTTGCTGCAAATATCCCAGATGTCCCACCATCGCAGATCTTTTATTATTGCCAGTGAGTAGATAGCCAGGTTTCGCCGAGTCTATACCTATAGATGTGCTCATGGGATATCGACCGATGAGCTTAAAATTTTCATCGCATTGTAAGGTTTCTTCTGGTTTGCCATAGCAACCAAACCACCAAGAATTATTTACAAAAGCAATGGTTTGAATGCCCATGAGGGAGAAGCCGCTATTCAATGCATGCTTTTTCTGAAACTTAAATTGAGAATCGTATTCATATACGGTGTTGTCCGGAAAACCTACTGGCAAACCTCCTACAATATAAAATTTGCCATTTCGGTATGCCATGCCACCAGCGCCATATACGAGTTCGGGAACCGGAATACGGCGTATTTCACGAAGGTCCCGCATATCAAATTCAAATACCCAGGAATCGGCAAGGGGTTTGGCTTCATTGAATCTTCCCAAATTTACTGCGACATATACTTTGCCGTTAGCAACACATAAATCGCCCTGGTGCGAGGGAGCTGCCACACTGGCCAGTATTTTTCCTTGGGCATCAGTTTTAACCAACCGGTCTGTCCAACTCCAATAAATATTTCCATCCTTATCTACACAAAAACCTTGTAGATGTTGCTTGTATCTGCCTTCACAAAAAACGGTTTCACGATCTTTTTGAAGTATCATTAATTTTTGAGGTTCATCGGTATATATTCTTTGAACGCCTAAGGCCAATAATTTCTTCATGGCAGCCGTTTCATTTACCGTCCAGGCTCCAACCTCCATACCCGCAGCTTTAACCTTACGCACTTTGTCGGCAGTAACACCCTGTTGATTGATCACCATTGCTTCAAATTTGTGGGTTTTGGCAATTTTGATATCCGCATCAATGTCTGTATTGTGCGGTCTGTCCCAAAATACCGGTATTTCTGGAGCGAGCTTTTTAACCATCGCCATGTAGGCTAAGTTACCGTCATTAAAACCTACTTTGTTGGTCATATTGTATTTTTTAACAAGCTCAATAGCTTCTTTTACACAATCCATTTTAGGTTGAATGGATATCTTGGTGTTGCCACCTTTGGCAAACAGAGCCAGCACCTCTTCGAGCAAGGGTATGGTTTGAATCGGGCATTTCGCTAATGCGAGGTCATATTTTTGGCGAAACTGATGGGCCACATCCACGCTTTTTAGTTCCTCATAGGTATGTTGCGCAATGGTCATATTCTTGTCGCCTACTTTTGCCGTGTTTGCATCATGAATCACTACAAGTAAGCCGTCTTTGGTTTTGTGAACATCCAATTCGGCCCAGTCTACACCTAGGCTGATAGCGCTCTCAAAAGCGGGTATAGTATTTTCCGGGAAATCGGAGGAGTTTCCGCGGTGTGCCGTAATGCCAGTAATAGTACCTTGGATTGGCGTATCGGCAAATCCGTGAAACTGGCCCAGAGCGGACACAAGAAAGAAACAAAGGAAGAGTTGATATATACGCATGATTAAAATTGTTCAGATTAGGATAGTCGATTCATAAAGGGTATATGCAATAAAAACTAACCATTTTTAGGAGCAACAAGCCGTAAATTTTTCAGTAGATCTTTGTGGTATAATTCATAAACCCGCTGAAAATGAATACAGTATTAAATTTTACGATTGCACTGATATTTTTTAATCTGCTTATTCAGAATATTCAACTATTTTCTGATATTTCGTAAAATCTTATCAACAATCACTTAATCAGGAAATACCTATGAAAATGAAATTTGTGTTGTTTGGTTTATTAGCTATATGCACCGTGTTTATGGCAGCCCGTCCAGGAAATCTCCTTAACGATCTTTATGGTTCGTGGACCTATGTCATTTCGGACGTACCACAGGAATATCAGAATGGTGTGATGATATTTGAAGAAAAGGATAATAATTTGGTTGGCTTTTTGGGGCCGGATAAAAGTATACCGATGAAAGAACTTGAGACTGCTAATGGAGATGTGAGCTTCAAGCTTGACTTTGAAGGCGGTGAGATTAAAGTTAAAATGGTTCAGAAGGGTGATACTCTTAAGGGTAATCTATCTACGCAACATGGTGAATTTCCTATTGTGGCGGTCAAACAAAAATGACAGGCAGATTCGCCAATTTTATAACTAAGGATTCAGATTCCCGTTACATGTTAAAAAGCGGCTGATAGACTATCTTTGTCTTTATACCTGCTTTCAATAAACGGAGGGTGATCAAAAGTTTTATGTTGTCATGCGGCCTTTAATCACTCCATATCATTCGGAAAGCGTAAGGCGGTGTATGTGCACCGCCTATTTTTTTCATTAATTTCTATCCAATGCGTCATTTATACTGCTTCATCTTCATCCTTATTTCCTGGACTGCTTTGGCTCAAAATGCCATAATTCAGGATACCACTTGGGTCCGAAACAATTTTCAAAAAACTGAATTTGCCATTCCAATGCGTGATGGCGTGAAATTGCATACCATCATATATGCACCGAAGGACGACCAGTCGTACCCTATTCTCATGCAACGCACGCCCTATTCAGCAGGTCCGTACGGAGAAAACAAGTATCGACGCCGTTTAGGGCCTAATGTGTCTCTGATGCGTGATAAGTATATTTTTGTTTATCAGGACGTAAGAGGTCGTTACAAAAGTGAAGGGAATTTTAGAGAAATGACTCCCGCTATATCCAACAAGAAGAGTAATCAGGATGTAGACGAGTCAAGCGACACTTATGATACCATCGAATGGCTTTTAAAAAACACCCGCAATAATGGTAAGGTGGGGCAATACGGGATATCGTTTCCTGGATATTATTCTTCGGCTGCTTTGCCCGATGCGCATCCCGCTTTGAAGGCAGTTTCTCCACAAGCCCCCATGTCCGATGAGTTTATCGGAGACGATTGCTACCACAACGGAGCTTTTTTTCTCATGGATAACTTTGGGTTTTACAGCGGGTTCGACGGTCCAAAAAGTGCGGATGGAGAAAGTTACGAACGTTTTTTCAAAGCAAGCTATACAGACGCATATCAGTATTTTCTGGATTTCGGACCATTGAAAAAGGCGAATACGAACGCCTATTTTTCGGATCCTGGTAGCGTATGGCGCCAAGTAGTGGGACATCCCGTATATGACGAGTTCTGGCAATCCAGGAATATTAAACCACATTTAAAAAACGTTAAACCGGCTGTTTTGGTAGTAGGAGGGTGGTTTGATGCCGAAGATTTGTATGGTGCACTCAAAACGTATTCGGCCATTGAGAAACAGTCACCAGGTAATAATGTGCGCTTGGTAATGGGTCCATGGACACACGGTGGCTGGGCAGCACCTACCTGGAAATCTTTTGCCCAGTATCAATTTGGTACGGATGTCAACAAGTATTATCAGGACGAAATTGAGACCAAATTTTTTAATGCCTATTTAAAAGACAAAGGTAAGTTTGATCAGGCTAAGGTAACTGTTTTTGAAACGGGATCTAATGCGTGGAAAAACTATACCACATGGCCTCCAAAAAATAGCGTACCTACTCCGTTTTATTTGGGGAGTAAAGGGAAGTTATCACCAGCCAAACCAATTGAAGGTAAAAGTTTTAGCGAATATGTGAGCGATCCCGCTAAACCAGTACCGTATACCAGCGTTATTTCGGGAAGACGAAACAATGAATATATGGCCGAAGATCAGCGTTTTGCTGCGCAACGTCCGGATGTACTGGTTTTTCAAACAGATACTCTGAATAACGACGTTACCTTAACCGGTGAAATTATAGCCAATTTGTTTGTATCCATGACAGGTTCAGATGCCGATTTTGTCGTGAAGGTGATTGATGTATGGCCCGCGGGATCTGTTTTGCCTGCTTTAACCGAAGGGCAGCCTTCTGTGCAGATGAGCGGTTATCAGCAAATGGTGCGTGCGGAGGTGATACGTGGTAAATTTAGAAACAGTTTTAGCAAGCCTGAGCCTTTTGCAAAAGATAAGGTGGAAAAGGTAACACTTAAACTTAACGAAGTAGCACATACCTTCAAAAAAGGGCATCGAATTATGGTTCAGGTGCAAAGCAGCTGGTTTCCGTTGGTGGACCGCAATCCGCAAAAATTCATAAATATTTTTGAAGCGGAAGAAGCTGATTTCCAGAAATCGAGCATTTCTGTTCATCATGATGCAAAAAACAGCAGCCATATTGTGTTACCCGTGATGCAGTAGATTTAATCATTACTGCTAAACATTGTAAGCGTTTCATGGGATAAGGTAATCGGCGTTCGGAGCAACCTTGTCCCAACTTTCAATTTCAAAAACCGTATCTTTGCACACTTAAAACAAAGATCCTTTTGAAAAAGAAAACGCTATTTATTACGCCGCCGTTTACCCAGCTTAATACGCCATATCCAGCTACCGCCTATTTGAAAGGCTTTTTGAATACTTTGGGGCGAGAATCGTATCAGGCAGATTTGGGTATAGATGTGATTTTAGAATTGTTTTGTGCAAAAGGATTAAAACGGCTGTTTACCCAGTTGGATGAGTCGGATGCTGAGCTGACTGAAAACAGCTACCGAATCTTTTCTCTTCGAGACGAGTACATTGCTACAATAGATCCCGTTATCCGATTTCTTAAAAATAGCAATCCTACTCTGGCCCATAGTATCTGCGACCGAAGCTACCTGCCGGAAGCGAGTCGGTTTCAGCAGTTGGAAGATATGGATTGGGCTTTTGGTACCATGGGTATACACGACAAAGCCCGGCATTTGGCCACGCTTTATCTGGAAGACCTGGGAGATCTGATTCAGGAAGCGGTAGATCCGCATTTTGGGTTTAGTCGCTATGCGGAAAGACTGGGACGGTCTGCTACTCAATTTGATGAAATGGAAGCCGCGCTAGAAATGCCTGATACGCTTCTGTCCGATATACTACTGACCATTTTAGAACGAAAAATTCAACAATACAAGCCCGATTTGGTTTGTATTACAGTACCGTTTCCAGGTAACTTATATGGTGGTTTTAAGTGTGGGCAATATCTGAAAAAACATTATCCAGCTATAAAGGTGGTGATGGGGGGTGGTTTTGCGAATACGGAACTTCGAACCCTACGTGAACCGCGTGTTTTTAATTACATCGATTTTGTTTGTCTGGATGACGGCGAAGCGCCACTCTTATCGCTCCTGGAATATCTGGATGGTACGAGAGAAATTGAAAAACTTAAACGGGTTTATTCGAGAGTTGAGGGTCAGGTTATATATCATAATGGTGCACTTGAAAAAGATATTGCTCAAAGAGATACGGGAACGCCTGATTATAGTGATTTACCCCTGCACGATTATTTGTCGGTCATTGAAATTGTAAATCCAATGCACCGTCTTTGGAGTGACGGTCGTTGGAACAAGCTTACATTAGCCCACGGTTGCTATTGGGGTAAATGCTCTTTTTGTGATATATCGCTGGACTACATTCGGCGATACGAACCGATGACGGCGGCGTTACTTTGCGATCGAATAGAAGAAATCATTGAACAAACCGGTCAGAATGGATTTCATTTTGTAGATGAAGCGGCACCGCCCGCGCTCTTGCGAGATCTGGCTCTTGAAATTATCAGACGCAAGCTTACCGTAGTGTGGTGGACGAATATTCGTTTTGAAAAGAACTTCACATACGATCTGTGCCTCTTGTTAAAGGCATCTGGCTGTATTGCGATTTCGGGTGGACTTGAAGTTGCGTCGGATCGATTGTTGGAGCGGATGAAAAAGGGGGTAACTGTTGCCCAGGTGGCTCGGGTTGCAGATGCTTTCACCCAGGCTGGGATTATGGTACATGCTTATTTGATGTATGGTTTCCCAACGCAGACAGCACAAGAAACCATTGACGCCCTTGAGATGGTTCGTCAGTTGTTTGAGCAAGGGGTGGTACAGTCCGGCTTTTGGCACCGCTTTGCGATGACCGCCCATAGCCCGGTGGGCCTGCATCCCGAAGCATTTGATGTGATGCGTGTGGGGCCCGATATGGGTAAGTTTGCTTACAACGATCTTGAACACGAAGATCCCACGGGTGCAAATCATGATCTATATTCAGAAGGATTAAGAAAGTCGCTCTTTAACTATATGCATGGCGTTTGTCTGGATTTTCCCCTTTCCAAATGGTTCGATTTTAAAGTTCCTTCACCGTCTATATCTCCACGATATATTGAAAAAAGTATTCGGGATACATCGGAAGAAAGTACACGTCCCAATGCCTTAGCGATTTGGATGGGCAGCGAGCCCGAATTATCCATATTTGAAGAAAAAAGGGGTAAAAAGATTATTGAGGTAGCGGAGCTTATTTTCTTCAACAAAAAGAAAGAGTGGGCTGTTGAAGCCAGTGTTGATGTCGCTGAATGGCTGGTTGAAGTGATTCCCCAGTTACGTATCACGGAGTCTCCTACGTATGCATTGGACCAGTTGAAAAACGATTTTTCGCGAGCGAATTTGGGAGATTTTGAAAGATTTACCGCCTCAAAAACTTGGGAAGATCTTCGAGGCGGTGGATTGCTGATTGTATAGAGATTGTGTTTTACAATTTCACAACTGAGAAATTCTGTAATTGATCGTCGAAAGTGGTAAAAGTTGCTGGGTAACCCACTGCAATTTGCCCAATCGACGACTCTAAACCCAGGGCTTTGGCAGGACGGATGGTGGCCATTTCAATGGCTTCTTGTAAAGGTATTCCCACTTCATATACCGCATTCCGAATCGCATCGGATAGGGATATGGTGGCACCGGCCAGGTTTCCATCTGTGTTGATATATTTTCCTTGCGTTAAAGTCGCATCAAATTCTTCCCATTTAAAGTGTTTCACTTTTTCGTTGAGGAATAGTGCGTCCGAAATAAGAAATAACATCTCTTTTTTGACCTTATAGGCGATTCGTGCGGCTGCATAAGTGCAGTGAACGTTGTCAATAATAATGGGGGCATATACCGATTTGTTATCAAATGTGGCTCCCACCAAGCCAGGTTCTCGATGGCCAAATGATGACATGGCATTGTACAAATGTGTGACCAATGAAACACCCTGATCAAAAGCTTTACTGGCTTCCTCATAGGTTGCATTGGAGTGCCCCGCCGATACTTTAATGCCGGAGTAGAGTAACATTTGCAATTGTTCTTCGGTGAACATTTCGGGCGCAATGGTAATCAGTTTGATAATTCCCTTCCCATAGCGAATGATTTCTTCCAGGTCCTGATTCGTAGGTTTACGTACGAATTCGGCAATATGCGCGCCTCTTTTTACAGGATTTAGAAACGGTCCTTCCAGGTGCATGCCCAATACTCCCGAATTGGGGTTTTTCAACTGATAAGAGCGAACTGCTTCTATACCTTTCAGGATGTTTTCCTGAGGTGAAGTGATGAGCGTAGGTAGTACAAAAGCAACGCCGGTGGTTAACCCCGACTGGTATATGTCATCAATAGTATCTTCATCTGCTCTTTGCGTGAAGTGATATTTTTCACCTCCATTGATATGGCTTTCAAAAAGACCCGGGGCCAAGTTTACGACTTCGCTGGCTCCGTCCGGAGAAAGAGCATGCTTTATACCAATGATTTTATTGTTTTCAACGGTGATGAGTTGATCTTTTAATATTTCGTTTCCCGTGAATACTGTTTTAGCGAAAATGGATTGAGACATTTGATCTTGTAAATTAACGTTGTTCCTAAACCTATCTTTAGTGTATTTATTTGACGATAATGTCGAATCTCGTCAGAAGACCTGCCAGGTCAGCTGCCAGGAATTTGGCTTTTTTTACATTGTTAAGAGTGGGGTCTATGGTGAAGTTCTTACTTGTTGAAAAATCTACACCCCCTACATTGGTATTGGCAAATACGGCATCGCTGAAATCACAATTGTAGAATTTACTTTTGGATAAATCAGCCTGCGTAAAATCGGCTCCTTGTATACGGCAATTCGAAAAACTGCTTTTATTGAATTTTTTAAGTTCAAATATGGCATAATCTAAAATACAGTTATCAAAGTTGACCATAAAGCCAAAGTCCTTTGCTGCGGCCATATTAATTCCCGTCAGCTTGCAATTGCGAAAAGTGGCATTATCCAGCTTGCAATGCGTAAACGAAACGTTGCTTAGGTTACAGTCATCGAATATACAGTCGGTAAAAGTGATGCCTTGTAATTCGGCAAAAGTGCAATTGGTAAAACGTATTTGTTCAAAGTCATCCGATGGAATAGGTTCAATTGAAAAATCTATACCATCGTATAATTGAGTATTTTCTAAACGAGACATTCGATATTAAGGGGCCTGTTGTTACAGGTATTTTTTGATGACTGATTTGAGTTGATCTGCTTGTACCACGCCGGATTGTCTCCACATGGGTTTTCCGTGTTTGAACACTATAAGGGTGGGTACCCCCTGTATTTTATAGGCTTGAGCGGCCGAAGGGTTTTTATCGACATCAACTTTAATGATGGTCGCCGAATCTCCCAGATCCTCTTTTAAAGTTTCCAGAATTGGTTTCATCATTTTGCACGGTCCGCACCATTCAGCCGAAAAATCGACAAGAACGGGCTTGTTTCCATTAATCAGTTCTTTAAATGTTGACATGCTTTATTATAGGTTAATTTTCAATGAAGTTTACAGGCATAACATTATGCCTTTTCCTACTTTCAAAACCAATCTTCGGGCAAAATGGTTTATCGGTTTTGGGTAAAAAAGCAAATCGTTGAGCCGTTAAAGGCAGTGCGTATCAGAGCTTGCTTTTGAGATATTTACTAAATCTAGTTTCGATCCACTCATAGGTGAAATGAGAATATATGATGGTGAAAACGATCGATATAAATAAAGAGATACCGATCATAGGCTCGGTTTGAGGTAATTTTATAACCCTAAAAAGAATTACATTCAGTAGTATCAGTACAATGGCGTGATTGAGGTATATCGAGTAAGAAATCTTCCCCAGGTACTGAAATGGCTTTGTGAGCAAAAGTTGGGTTACGATTCCTTTGGAACTGCAAAATATGATGATGCCTACGGAAAAGTAAAATGGGAATATCAGTTTCCAAAGATTGAGGTCATAGTGATGCACCCCATACATGCCCAGGATGAGAATCAGTAGAAAGGGGATTTCCAAGGAGGAAAGAAAGAAAGTACGCTTGCTTAAAATTTGATTGGTGAATATACCGAGGCAAAAACAAAATATACCCCTGATAAACCCGTAATCATAGGCCAATAGATATTCACCCTGGCTTATAATGAAGGCACCACAAAGCGCGGTGATAACCATGAACGCCACCGTTTTAAGGTTGGGAAGAAACCATAAAACCAGTCCAAAAACGATATAGGAAATCATTTCAGCGGAAATGGACCATGCCGGATAATTGAGGCCGATCCAAGAGCCGAAAACGGGTGTAGAGCCCATGAAAGTTAGGGTGTCCGTAACGGTTGATAAGTAATAGGACCAGCCCAAGTTACCTGCGTTCTTATAACTGCTATAATCTCCTACAACGTTAAAAATCAGAAATAAGATTTCCGTATAAAACAAAAGAGGGTATAGTCGTAAAAACCGTTTTTTAAGAAACTGGAAAAAATCTTCACCGGTATGGATGCGGTTACTGTAATTAAGCGCGATCACAAAACCACTGAGAACAAAGAAAAAGTCTACAAACAGATCCGAATTGATTACAAAAAAGTTGTTGTAAAATATCGAGTCTCTAAAAGCATTGTGGTGATGTGCAACTACCAGTACAGAAAATATACCCCGCAGGCCATCGAGTTGTTCTACTCTTCCTTTCATTGAACGGGCAAGCAATTTAGGAATACTGATAAAGTTGAAAAATGAAACATGGTTTTGATCAGGCCGGTACCTGAGTTAAAGTTCCTGTTCCGGGTGATGTTGCCAATTTATCAAGATATCGGATACCTAAAAAGCGGATCATAACGATATATGGAAACCAGAAAGCAATATCGGTTGGTCTTCCACCAGTGATAAGTAGAATGCTGAGCGAAATAAAGAAGTAAGCGAGCATGGTTGAAATGGCACTCGTATTTCTTTTGATTTCCCGAATGGCAAAAATGAGCAAGAATAGATTGAATGTGGCAAAAAACAAGAATCCAATCATGCCATATGCAACGAACGATTCGAGAATAGGCACATCGAGATAGTCACTTTTATAGCCTCTACCCATGAAAGCATCCAGTGAGAATAGGGTATCCATAAATGTTTCGAAGCCGCCCACACGTCCCATCGCTGAATAATCAATATCGGCCGTTTCGGTCAGCTTTACGCCAAAAGACGTAAAAATTACGTCCATTATACGGTCTTCGAATACATCGTAGTAACCTAGGAGCAAATTGAAAATATCACCATACCGATTCAGGAAATATCGTATACCCAGTAAGATAACGACTACTAAACCTAAATTTCTGAACTTAAAAATGTTGAGCGTGGCTTTAAATAAGCTGGAAACTTTAAAATGAAAGAGCAGATACGCTCCTGTCATTAATCCAATTCCTAGGTAGCTGGATTTAGCCAATGAAAGCACAACCACCCCTAAACTGAACAGAACGGAAAAGAAAAGAAAAGCTTTATTGACTATTCCGTCGCTTTTACTCATCAATACCAAAGCGGATACCAGGCATATAATCCCATTTCGGGCTGTAATATGCGGGTTTCCCCCAGGTTGAGCTCCTTCATTGGAAAAACTAACAGCGGCGCGCATTCCCGGCGACCAGTTGGGGTCCGTAAGCAGAGAGTATACCAGGGTAATATTACAAAACAGTGAGAGTAAAAAAAGAACGATCACCAGTGTGTCGGAAACATCGTTCGGGACGTGTAGTAATAAAACCAAAAAACCGAAAATGAAGACATAGTTACCTATATCTGCTACGGCTTTTCCCTGATAGTTTAAAAAGAAAAAATAGTAGAGCGTAATGAGTAAAAAGCCAATTCCCAGATTAAAAAGTATGGTATTAGGCTTGTATAACCTTTGGAACAAATGTGCCGGCAACATTAATACGAGTGCCAGAACAAAAAAAGCGGCTGTAAATACACTACTGGACGGACCTATACGCAGGGTGTCCCGGATAAAGAAAATTAGAGGAAACCCATTAAACATCATTGCAATACCCAAGGAATACCTTAGGTAATTGAAATTTGCGAAAATATTTAAAAGACTCCAGTTCATTTGGATAATCTGTAACTGATGTATTTAAAGTCGAACTTAAATATGAAATAGGCTATTTTTCGAAATCTGCACCAAAGATACTTCAATTTATTGAGAGAGGGGGAGCCTATCATAGAAATGTACAATTCCTTTATTTTGGCATGTTCCTTTTTGCCCAATGGTGCAATATTAGATGACTTCGCATCAGCGTGTATACGTAATGCGCCTCCAAGCCCTTCTACCTTTCTAACGCTTGTTTTAGGAGAAGCGGTATAGCGGGTAATAAATTCGTAGTCGAACGCAAAATGATAGGATTCATCGAATTTGCCAAATTCCTTTACCAGCGTATTCTTAAAGAACAATGTCTGGTTGTGAATTTGCATCCCTTCCAGTACTTGCGCGGTAAAGCTATATGAAGTGGTTTTCAGGATTTCTATGACTTCATCTGTGGTTGATATCATAAACAGATCGCCGTATATAATATCACTGTCGGCTTGGCGAGCCGCTTCTCCAAACCGTTGAAATGTTCCTGGAAAATAAACGTCGTCAGAATTCTGGAAGCCTATGTACTTTCCGGTGGCTCTTTCGAGTCCCTTGTTAATGGCGTGAACCTGTCCGCGATCTTTTTCTGAGACCCAGTAAGCGAGGTGCTTTTCATATTTTTTGATCACCTCCACACTATGGTCGGTAGACCCGCCATCAATGATGATATATTCCAGGTTTGGATAGTTTTGATTTAGCACACTTAGAATGGTGCGTTCTAAAAAATCGGCCTGGTTGTAAGACGGAGTTATAATGGTGAGTTTTGGCCAATTCTCCGGATTTGTACTCGCTACTTGCAAGCCGGATATAAATGAGCGTAACTCGGTTGTATATTGTTCGAGGGATTTCATAGTATGTTGTACGTATTAAAACTGATCAATAAACCGGGTTATTGATGTAAGATGCCCCGCAAGCTTTTTTCGGAATAACCGATTGCTTTTAATGGCCGGAATTTGTCCGTAACCGGGGGTACCCGAAATGGTATACTTCTGAAAAGAAGAAACTTCTTTCCTATATTGACTATACATGTTTTTAAAAGTATCACGCTTGCCCAATAAGGGTGCGTGATCCGACCAAATAGGGTCAAAGAAATCAAGACCGGCAAAATTGGCTGTTATAAGAGGTTTATCCTGAATAAGGTACTTTCCATTATGCAGAGAAATATCTTTAGCGAGTACCGTATGTAATCCATAGTGCCACCCAGGTTCGGTAATTTGTAATGTATTCTTTACGTGTACCAGAACAAAATTAAGCCAAAGCTGGTCCATACACATCCCATTGCAAAGGTCAAACTTGGCGCGGTCTAGTGTACGTATCGCCCACCAGTTAAGGAAGGATAGGCTTTCTTCGCTGCGTTTTAAAATCCAGCTTCCTGCATGAAACATGCCAATGTTCAGGATACGCTTGTCATCCAGAATGTTTGACTTAGGCAGTCCGGCTGTAATATGAGGGGTTACCTGTATATCTGCATTTTTTGCCACAAGCGAATCCAATGACTGATATACCCAAACTGTTGGAGCCAGAAAAATGAGTGAATGGTTTTCGGGATGTAGTCCTAACAGATGTTTGGCAAACCAAGGCCGGGTAGCAGGTAAAAGCTCAAAATCGTAATACTGGCTACACATTTGCTGCCATTGGGGTAGTTTAAGTTCCTCAATGGTAATTAGTTTTATATAGTCAGGAAGACTGGCAGGCGTTGTAGTATCAACCCAACAAAGATAAAATATACTTCCCTGGAACTGCTGCACGGACTTCGCCAATGCCAATGCATGGCACAAACTTGTTCGATTGCAGACTGTAAAAATAATATTCATACTCCTTTATTTCTTCCTTTTAACCTCCTCAAACGGCAGATTATCAATATTATTACTGTTGATTCCCGTATAAGCGAATGGAATCGTTTTATTTTTATCTTCTGATGTGAATGTGCTGTTTATCAGAGATTTGCTAAAATATGCCCGAACGGGTTCGGTGGGTTTTCGCAAACTAGGCCATAAACGATTGGCTTCTACCTCCCAAAATACGGAATCTCGATTGGGTATACTTTCATTATGCCTGTATTGATAAGCTGTTTTACTTTTTTTCTGTAAGGCTTTGATCATCCGTTGTACATGGCATAAGTAAAGCCCGTTTTCGTTGAAACCCTCCGCAACAATACCCTTTTGCTCCGCATTTAACCCAAGCAGCAACGCCGTCGATTTGGGATACTTGGGATCATTTTGTGTAAGCGGAGGAGCTTTTAAATAATCATAGCCTTGCTTGCACCAATAGTGAAGTTCATCTCTTACAATCCAGGTATTTAATTCATGAATTAATAAAAAATCTGTCCAACTGAATCGGTCGTAAAAGTCTTGCATCAGAAATAGTTTCGCAAGTGTTTGGCGAGACTGAAAATATTCTTTTGGGAAAGAAACAATGTCGGCGTTTGGTTTATATTCTTCCACCCATGCCATATCGGCACCTTCATAACTGATAAAGATGATGGGATACTGACCTAATACCGACAGGCAATGACTTAGAATTTTGCTTTGGTTCGGCGTCAGGTTGGTATCGAGAATGGGGATAAGAACGTTGACAAGATCTTTCATTTATATCGTTTCAAGTTGATCGATTGCATACTTGAAAGGTTGTTTAAGCCATTTTCTGACGCGTAGGTACCTGCGCACTTTTTTCGGTTTTATATAGAAACAGGGGAATTGTCGGTAGTAGGCGTTCCCATTTTGCAAAAGACTGTTTTTATATAAACTGAATAGTGCAGTGAGATCCGTCCTTTCCGCCAATTCGAAACGATTTTGGTATTTCGACAATACGTCAGGCTTTGCCGGATCGTAGCCGCTATAATGAAAGAAAATGAGGGGGTAATCTTCATTCACATAATACCTGCTCCCGTCATGAGAGAAACGTCGTTCGTGTAAATTCCAGTAAGCCGCATTGTAACCTGGCTTGCGCTCAATAAATGTTTCAGGCACGAAAACCGGTAAAAAGTTCATCCAGTTTTGATCCACAAACAAGCCATTGCAAAGATCAATTAAGCATTCGTAACGCAGTTTTTCTTCCCACCACCGTATAAATGAAAGGGTTGCGTCTGTTCTTGCAAAAGCGACGAACCCCAGGTTGTAAATGCCTGTATTCAAATGATCCAGCTCATTTGGTTTTAAGCGGTCGTCAATCGGAGTGTTAATATGAGGAGTTAACACTGCCGGATAGCGTTGTAGCGATTGCAACAGCTCATTAATGGGCTGAAAAACAATAATATCCGGATCGAAATAGATTACGTTTTTGGCTTCCGGAAATTTCTTGAAAAAGTACGTGAAATAGAACGGCTTTACGGCTGTATTCAATTCCGTAATATCATATCTGGCAGCCATTTCGTCAAAACCCTGTATATCGATTTTGTCGATCTCAATCATTGGATACGCAGGCGTGTACTGCTCATCAAAACGCACTCCATCCAGCTTATCCACAAGCCCTATATAAAATTGGACATCAGGGTTTGTCGCTTTCAGTGAATCCCCGAGCGTGCGCGCCTGGGCCAGATAATTTATTGAACAAATAGTAAAAGCAATGGTCATTAGTGATGCTGTTCCGAAACGATCAAAGGTAAGTACTTTTGAATGATGGCTTCAATGTTTCCTACACTTTTATCCGTATTGTGGCGTTCCAGAACTTTTTGACGTCCTTTTCTACCCATAATTTGGCGAAGTTCGGGATCGAGAACCAATTGAATGATAGCCTCAGATGCAGCCGTTATGTCCAGGTAAGGAACCACTGAGCCGGCATCGGATTCTATAAGTTCTGGTGCCCCACCAGCATCTTCAAAACAAACAACCGGAATTTCTTGCAATGCCGCTTCAAGAACCACCAAGGGGTAGGGGTCTTCTCTGGAACTTAGAAGAAGAATATCAAAACGATTGATGTAGTCGAGTGCCTGCGGCGTTGGCGGAATCAGAATGATCCGATCCGATAAGCCCATCTGGCGAATATCGCTTTCTATCAATTCATAAATTTCGTGCTGTGGACCTGCACCCACCCAAACAAAATAGACAGGTAGGGGCGTGGTGTTTTTGATCACATTGCGAGCAATCCAGTTAAAAAGATCGTTTCCTTTTCGCCATTCGGCATTGCCACAGCCACCTATTACAATGGCATCATTCGGTATCTTATAGGTTTTTTCTAGGATATCTGTTTGAACCTGACGGACTCTTTCATCGATATGATCATGATCAATCAGAGTGAATGTACTGACATGCTGGATCGGAAAATCATATTTTTTGACGTAGTAGTTGGCAACAGCTTTGGCAACGGCAATGAGGTGATCGGTCTTTTTAATTAAGAAATTAAGGTGCTTTTCATGCGTATATATGCGCGCTGACATGGCTAGTTCGTGTACAAACAAAACCATAGGCAGGTGGTGTAGGAAGCGTAGTGTTTCGTAATAAACAGCTGCGTTGGCAATCGAATTAATGAATACCAGTCCTATATTTTGGGCTTCTAACTCACCCACCACGCGTTCATTCTCACGTTGTGCAGAATGCTCCTCGTATAATTTATGAAGATTAATTTTTTTAAGGATCTTACCGGGTATGAAATAAGGAGACACTTGATTATTTTGATACAGACGCGTAATGGTCGTTACCTCTGCAAAGTCATTTTCCAGTTCTCCTCCACTGCAAAGCAGCAGGTGCATAGGCACCCCGCGCTCTTTCAGTAGTCGAAGCAATTGCAACAGCAAAAGCTGACTTCCGGCCCGGTTGGCATCGTGACTTACAAATAAAATTTTCTTGTGTTCCATTAATTCTGTTTTGCTATGATGAATATCACATAATGACTGTGTTCAAGCACTTATTAATATGCTTCATAGCTCTTTTTACCAGGTACTTTCTTGGCCGGGTTTCCAATATATATGCCCCATTCTTCGGTCTCTTTGGTTATAGCCGATGCCATACCCACGAGTGTTCCTTGCGCAATGGTGGTGTAATCACGAATGGTGCTATTGACACCAAAGAACGAATAGGACCCAATTTCACAATGCCCAGACATCACCACATGCGACGTAAAGAAAACGTGATCGTTGATTCGTCCATGGTGACCAATGTGATTACCACTCCATAATACCACATTATTACCAATGGTGGTATAGGGTTGAATGGTGTTATCTTCAAGGATAAAACAATTATCACCTACCACACTTTTATCAAAAATTGTGGCACGAGAACTTATATAGGAGATGAAATTGTAACCTTTGGCTTTGGCCAAATTGTAGATATTTTCCCTATTTCGATTCATATTTCGACCAGTCATTGGAGCGAAAAAAGAATACTCTGCGGGTGAAAATATAGTTTCAACGTCTTCGAAGGCAACTACTGGAAGTCCATGAAAGGTTTGATCCTTAATATATTCGCGATTGATGGTAAATGCGACAACTTCATGCTCAGAATCGTGCTGCAAATAGTAATGTGCCAGCTCTGCGGTATCCAGTACACCAAAAATGATAACCTTAGCCATTTTAAATCAGTTCGTATTCTTTTAAGAGTGTGGTAATTTTGGATGGGTCATTAAACATCAATACGTCAATAACCGACAACCAAGGTACGAAAGCATTTTGAAATTGAGGGTAAGGATGGACTACACTTTTTATAAAGTTTAGCTTTATACCTTCTTGCTCAAATTTATCTTTATCGTATAATTCCATGCCACCTACCGGATTTATGTAATGTGCTGCACCTTCTTGCTTACATATATCCAGTATGCGTTCGGGGCCTCTGAGATCCGTATTGTTATAGATACGTGAACTACTAACGATTTCAGTTTCTATACCCATATATGCACACACTTTCCTGAGTGCAATAAGAGTTAGTTCATAGATGCTTTCAGCAGACGAATTTACGATTTCTTCTACCAGGCTAAAAACCGCATGGTAATTGGGTGCCTTCTGGTAAGACTGTTGCAATGTTTTTAAAAGCTTTTTTCGCCAAGGATCTCCGGCTAGCAGGTATACTTCATTAATCAGTTTGTTTTGACTGGCGTCTTTTAACGGGATCGTGAATAAATGAGCTTTGCCTCCTACCAGTATGTTGTTTCTGTTGATCCATCCCTTGTTAATGAAATTGACATCGTCGTAGATGACGAACTTGTCTACGGCATTAATCAATTGAAAATACCCGATATATGGAAATATATAGGGTTGCATGATGGCAATCGTCATGGATAATCAGAATTTGTTGACTTTGCAGCCAGGTTTAACAATAGGTATAGAACCTATTTAAGCTTACGAAGATAATAATCCTCGCCCTTAACGATCAGATTGGTCATGGTAGTGTCACTACCCAAACGCAGGTCTCCGGGGAGAGCCTTAATCTTGCTGGTGTCGTTAATGACACTTCGGGCATAGAACAAGTAATCTGCATCTGCCGGTATGGGACGAAGTCCTTGCTCAAATGGATTAATGGTAATCAATTTTCGCGTCAGATCTTTGCCGTACAAAGGATATTCAAAATCATCATTGATGGTCGCTAGGGCCACGGTTGCGTTCTGCGGAACAAGGGAATCAAATTTTTTGTAGGCCGGAGTAATGTCGGGCCGAGCAAAGGTTTGAAACTCGATCCGATCCATCTTAAGCGCAGACTCATGACCGTAAGCAGCAAAGGGTAAACAGCGTACGTTGAGGTACACCGACATCACTGCTGAAATGCAAGCGAGCACCACGATAAGAGCTACATATCCTTTCCAGATTTGTCGTCTTGGCTTAATAATGGATAAACGGTGATGAGAGAAAAGTAATAGCAGGAAAAGAACGCCGAAAATACCGGTTTCAATGAAATATCTACCCTTAAACGGGTCATATACAGCCGAAAATGAAATGGCTATAAAGTGGAGTATAAAGGCCAGTGCCAAAAACCAATGTACGCGCGACCACACGACTCTGAAAAATACCAATAAAACCAAAGGTAAAATGAGCGCAAAACCAAATACTCCCCAATACGGATTTGCATTGTAGAAGTCAAACCGTCGCTGGAAAGTAAAGGGAACAATGGCATAAGTTGTTTCCTCATCTAGCCTCATGTTAAGCTTGTCTTCAAGAATAACGATGGGCTTGCGGATGAATGTGTTGAGGTCATACCCCCATTGCGCATTTCTTATACCATCAAGATTGAAGAAATCATATCCGTAACGCACCACATTGCGAGTCCCCTGTTTAATGCCGTTGGGAACAGTTCCAAAACGTTCGATAGACTGGTGTTTCAAGGCTGTAGGCGGACCTATCGGGTGTCCAAATACCTGTATGTTGCGAATGTAGCCAGTTGGAAGCATGTATATACAAACAGAAATCGCAATGGCAATCCCTAGTTTCAGCGTACGAGCAAAGAATACCTTAAAATCAGGTGCTAAAAAGACCGTATACACCATGATCACAAAAACCGACGGTAATAAAAGCGCAAAGGTGACCTTGTGACCGAACACAATACCAAAAGTGAGACCTGCCAGATATAGATACCGGTTATCACGGGTATTGTAATAGGTGAATAAGAAATAGAGTAGGGGGCTCAGGTATGCTGCAAGCACAATATCGGTTTCCGTAGTAACTGCTTGCATGAGGAAGTCGAGAAACATACCGTATGCAAATGCACAAAAAATACTGGCCGAAAGGTTTCGTCCAATTCTCTGAGCAATACCAAAAACAGCAATTAGTGCAATGTAATAGGATAAATGATGAATGATTTTAAATGCGTTTTCAACATTTCCTGTAATAAGGTAGCAGTAAATCTGGATACTTGTCAGACTCTTGGGGTAGGTGTCCATGTTCCAGTTCGTTCCCCCAAAATGCGCCATGGTTCCGTGCTGTATATAGCGGATAGCACGATTGAGATGGCCGGTCATACTATCCCACTCATTGGGAATAGTAAATATCACCAGGATCAGATTTGTTACGCCAATGATAAACATCGTGGCGAACATGAAGGTAAATATAAACTTAAGGTACGGCGAAAGCTCTTTACCCCAGACAGTCAGTGTTTTAAAACGGTTTTGGACTAAATCTCTTACCGAATAATTTTGTTGGTACGGGATTAGCCTGGACCAAACACTCCATTGAAGGCCAAGTATTACAAAAACTCCTGTTATCCATGCAAATACGTTAGCGGTAAGATTTAATGCAGAAAGGAGAAAACCGCTTGGAATGATACAACCTACAAAAAGAATGAAACTGGTTAAAATCCATTCTGAAAGTGAGGGTTGTGCGATTTTTTTTGCTACATAACCAACCCCATACAAAAAAACAATGAAGGATAGCAGGTATATTATAACCATAATTTAAGGCGATAAAAGACTTTTGTTAATAATGTTGGAGATATGTTCTACGTCTTGAGACGGCAACCCAACATATAACGGTAAACATAGAACTCGTAAGGAAATATCCTCTGAAACTGGGCAGGCGTAGTACTCAGGCATAAAAGGAAGCGTGTTTAGCGACGGGTAAAAATACCGACGGGGTATAATTTCCTCCGCAGCAAGATCTTCCATAACCTTCTTCATCACGGTTTCCGATGGAAATACGACCGGGTAGTAGGCATAATTGTATACCATGTCCTTGGCATGGGTCGGCTTCGCCAGAATATCCCAATTAAGCAGACGGTCATAAATCGTAAAAACATCTTTTCGCGCAGCGATAATTTCTTCAACATGTGGAAGATTACATAATCCCATGGCAGCATGGAATTCAGAGTTTTTACCATTAATTCCTGCAAAGTAGTAGGACTCGTCACCCCGGTGTCCAAATGCACGAAGTAAAGTAAGTTTCTGGTCCAGTTCGGGATGATTAGAAATCAGGGCACCTCCCTCAATGGTATGGAAAACTTTCGTTGCATGAAAACTGCACGTACTAATGTCTCCATAAGATAAAAGCGATTTCCCCTTATAGGTTACACCAAATGCATGCGCGGCATCATATACCACCTTAAGGTTGTGTTTTTTAGCAATTTGTTCAATCTTTTCTACATCACATGGATTCCCGTATACATGGGTTGCTAAAATCGCAGTTGTTGCAGGAGTTATGGCCTGCTCAATCAGATCCGGATTGATATTAAATGTTGACGGATCAATATCTACAAACACCGGAGTACATTTTTCCCACAGAATGGCATTTGAAGTAGCACAATATGAAAAGGGTGTCGTAATTACTTCACCGTTTATTTCAAGCGCTTTAATTGCTAGTTGCAGAACAATGGTACCGTTGCCACAAAAGTAAAGATGATCTACATTGAGATAACCTTTAAGTTCGGATTCAAGCTCTTGCAATAGAGGACCATTGTTAGTAAGATACCCACGATCCCAAATTTCACGAACGTATTGAAGGTATTTTTCTTGATCCGGTAAAAAGGTTTTAGTGACGTTAATCATTCACCAGGTGTTCAGTTTGACTAATGGAGAAATTAAGTTGAGGACGAATATAACCGGGCCATTTTCCATACCAGGTCACATTTTCGCGGTAATCCTCAATATCAAAAACAAGAGCTTCTTCCATATTATACAGGACGGTGCTGGTATCTTTGACAATCATCATGGATACAACATACGAGCCATCGTTGAGGAAGTTGCCCGGTATGCTACAGGTACCTGTAACCAAACCGGCACCAAACGCCTGAGATGTTGTTCCAACATTGAAAATACATTCACCTGTAAAAGTATATAGGTGCATGCTCAGGTTAAGTTGTGCACCTTCTTCCATGTTCCAGAACTGGAACTGAAAGTCCATGGGTGTTCTTACATCTATATGTGACAGGTTCTCCTGGTATTCAGGCAAAAGTTTGAAACTTTTGATCCTTACCTGGTCGTTACCTGGCGCGTGCTCTATATCATCCCAATGCTTCTCCAACGTTTTGTGAGAAACTTTGGAAAGATAATTGGTAACAATGTGCAACGTTTCGCCTTGATCGATCAACCGGCCCTTTTCAAAATAAAAGGACTTATTGCAAAGGGCCTGAATGGCTGTGAGGTTGTGACTTACGAATAGGAGGGTCCTTCCACTTTCAGAAACGTCCCGCATTTTACCAAGACATTTTTTCTGGAATTCAGTATCACCAACAGCAAGTACCTCATCAACAATCAGAATTTCCGGATTTAAGTGAGCGGCAATGGCAAAACCCAGGCGTACATACATCCCTGAGGAATAGCGTTTAACAGGCGTATCCAGGAACTTTTCAACTCCTGCAAAATCGATGATGGCATCAAAAGATTGCTTTATCTCACTTTTGGCCATTCCGAGTATGGCACCATTGAGAAATATGTTCTCGCGACCGGTTAGTTCCGGGTGAAAGCCGGTACCTACTTCCAGCAAACTGGCGATGCGACCGTCAATTTTTATCTGGCCCGTTGTGGGTTCTGTGATACGGCTTAATATTTTCAGAAGTGTGGATTTACCGGCTCCATTATGGCCAACAATTCCAATTCTATCTCCCTGATCAATACTAAAGTTAACATCTTGCAGGGCCCAGAATTCCTCTTTCTCCTTAAAATTATCATTTTTCTTACGCGCAAATACCTTGTCTACTGTGTCAGTGACAATATCGCGGAAGCTGGAAGGACCACCACTTTTTCGTTGGTGATCTATAATATATTTTTTGCTGATGTTTTCAGCTACAATTACAGGCATGTACAAAAATAGCTATTTCAGATATGATCAACGAATGTGTTTTCTTTTTTACGGAAATACATCACAGATAAAACCAATATCACGAGTGAAATGATGGTTGTTGAATAAAGACTCTGGGGGTCGAAATAGGCCTTGTCTCCTAACAAACACCATCTGAATCCGTCGATAATACCTACGATCGGGTTCAATTTATATATACTTTCGAACCATTCTCCTTCAACCAACCGACTTGTATAAGCAATAGGACAAATATAAAAACCTACCTGAACGATAAATGGAATTAGTTGTCCGATATCCCTAAAACGAACATTAAGCACGGCAAAAAATAATCCCACACCTAGCGAAATGATGAATGTTAGTAATACAAACGCAGGAAGGAAAATGATGTTCCAGCTTAATCCGTAGCCGGATATAATCGTGAATAAAAGAAAAATGACAAACGTGATGACAAAGTCCACAAAACCTACGGCAACTGAGCTAAGAGGCATTAATAACCGTGGGAAGTAAACTTTTGAAACCAGGTTAGAGTTAATCAAAATGCTATTACTGATCTGTGTAAAAGTATTCGAAAAGAACGTCCATATCGTGATACCACTTAAAACCATTAACGGATAAGGGATTCCGGGGTCACCCTCAAGCTTGGCAACTAGGCTGAATACGAAAACCATGATGGTCATGGTCATTAAAGGACGAAGTACGCTCCAGGCTAGACCGAGTAATGTTTGTTTATAACGAACAGAAATGTCACGCTTTGAAAGAATCCATAAAAGTTGTCGGTTAAGCCAAAGATCTTTCCAGTAATCTTTTTCGGAACCGCCAGCTTTTATTGTAGTTGAGTGTTGCATAATGTTAATTAATCCTGAACTGTTTTAGGAGTGGGGGCTAGTACCGATCGCAAATAAATAAATATTAACGCAAGGAATAAGCCAATAAGCGCTCCAATTTTAGCCCTGGTCTTTGTTACAGGTTTCATATCCAAAGGGGTTTTAATCCCTTCAATTTCGGTAAATAAAGGTGCTTCACGAACCAGTGATACACGCATTTTTTCTGCGCTAGCCATAGCTTCGTAATACATTTGTTGAAGAAACGTGGATTTCTTCTCAATTCGGCTTGCCGATACTTTCACACTTGGGTCAAATACTTGAGCGCTCAAATCCAGTTCACGAGCCAAACGGTTTTCTGCTATACCAAGCACCCGGCCGATAGAATCGCGACGACTTTCCAAAAGTCGTAGCTGTTTCCTCGTTTTTTGAGTTTGGTTCTCGGTATACATTTCCTCCACAGTTTTCAACAAGGAAGTAACCCATATACCTGCCAGGTTTTCATTCTCCATCACTGTTGAAAGTTTGGAAAAGGAAGATTTCCTTTCTAACGGCCCAATTTCGGTTAAGCTACCGGCTTTCACAACCAACTGATTTAACATGACCCTATTGTTCATGTCAAATTTTTTAAGGTCATTATGGGCAAACTGGAACTTATGAAATTCGGGAATATCCTTCCATTCCTTTTGCTTGATGCCGCTGGAATCAATAAAGAAATTAGCCAGGATGACTTTTTTTCCATTTACTTCAACCTCCTTCATCAGATTTCGTTCCAAAACAGGCCGCGACTTTACGAAGTAGAAGAAGTTTTCACCCGTAAAAATGTTGGCGTCTGGGGCGTTACCTAAGCCCAGCAGACCAGCCATATCGCCAAGTCCACTCGAACTTTGGCTGCCACCAAGGTTAAATACAACCTCAGCTTCAAATTCGTTAGGGGTTCTTAGCACATAGTCCAGTCCATAACCCACCCCAAAACCAACAACCGGTAGGAGAATAAGCACCTTCCAGTTTTTGATCAGGGCTTTTTTGATCTGTTGAACTTTTTCAATTACATCCTGAGGAGTTAATTCATCATCAGGAACCGGTCGGGCCGTATTTGACATATTATTTATCTTATATTACGGAAAGCAAGAACAGTTACAACTAAGGTCATGACAGTACTAAGTAAACCTGTTGCAGTTTGAATAGTCTGTTGTGTGGTAAGTGCAGGCGCAGTTCGTTGTGGAACATATATCTCAGAACCTGGCTGAACTCTTGGATAAACATTGAAAAATAAGAATCTTCTCGTTCTGTCCACATTGCCATTAGGATATTTGATATAGGCACTTCTTCTCAACGACTGGGTGGTATAACCTCCTGACTGTGAAATATAGTCGGTAAAGCCCATTCCTTTGCCATATTTTACCGTAGTTGGATAAAGAACCTGGCCTATAACCTGAACCGTTTCTAGGCGCTTTGGTATACGAATAATATCGCCTTCCTGAACAATTAAATCTTCAAAAGAACCTGGTGATTTGAGAATCGTTCTTAACTGAATACCTATAGATTCTTCTTTAACTTCTTCGGTATTTACCGCCGTTCCATTTTTAATCCCTTCGGTAATGGCATCGGCTGTTAAGAAGTCGGTAGGTTGGTTAAGACTTTTATTCAACGATCGTCTAAGCAAGGTAGCACCTTCTGGGTTGGCCAGTTCAGTTAAATTACCTGCCCGCTTAATTACATCACTGATCTTGTCATTTTTGTTTACAATGCTGTATTCACCAGGTACCAACACTTCACCCTCAATAAAAACAGATTGTTGCTCTACATAATTAGGCGATTTACGTACAATAACCTGATCAAATGGCAGCAATACAAAGTTTGTCTGGTGACTTGACATGGAAAGATCCCGGCTTACGTTGAATTTATGTATCTCCGCAATTTGTGCATTAGCAGCGCCTGCTACACCATCTCTTTTACGTCTTACAACTTCTACCTCGGAGGTATACGCAGATTCCTTAAAACCACCTGCTTTTAAAAGAATATCTTCCAGCGTACTGTTAGCAGTATATGGGAATTTACCATCGTTTTCTCCAAAATGAATGTTGTTCACCTCTCCCTCAACGGATATATAAGCTGTTTCCGCCATTTCGAATTTAGAGGGGATTATTACTTGATCCAGGCGGGTAAGCATTAAATCTGGTGTGGTCCCATTTACTATGTCACCATAATTCAAAGTAATGCTTTCTATAGTCAAATCTGGACGTGTTCTAAGTACATTAATCCGACCAACAAAAGCATCTTCTCTTAATCCTCGTGAGTTTTCCACCAATTTTTTAAGTGATGGACTATTGTCCAGAGAGTAGTTGCCAGGATACATCACGGCTCCTTCAATGGTAACAATGTTTTCAAAACGGTTTAAGACGGTCTGTACTTCAACCAAGTCTCCCGTTGCCATATCGAAAGTGTTATACTGATCTTCTGAAACATCGTACATTTTACGTTCCATGGAGGTAATGCGCTCAATTTTCAGTCGACCCCTATAAGCCTGATCACTAAAACCACCTGCATAGTTAATCGCATCGATAAGTTTTTCGTCAGGAAGTAGTTCATATAATCCAGGGCGTTTGATTAGCCCAGTCATTTCAATGCGTTTGTGATAGTAGCCAACTTGGATATTATCGTTGTCCTGTACACGAACATCGCCATCCTTGGTACCTTTTGTAAGGAAGTCGTAAATGTCCAAATGAGAAATTACCTTACCGTTTCTAACTACCTTTACATCTCGGAAAGATCCAATTTCGTTAGGTCCACCCGCTAGATAAAGGGCATTGAAAGCAGAGGAAAGAGAAGATAGCTCATATGTTCCAGGATTGATTACTTCGCCGGTTACTAGGACTTTAACCGTTCTCACATCACCCAGTGTAACCATCAATTTGGTACGAGGTGGTTGTCCATTTACACCAATAAGTCCTGGGACATTAAACTTCGTAAATTTATCAATTAGGATTTTTCGAATCTCTTCTATGGTATGTCCGGCTACATATACATTACCTACTCTGGGTTGTACCTGAATAAAGCCGTCACGGTCAACGGTTAATTCATAGGAAGCTTCGGCAAAATTATAATAGAATATTTTCAAGACGTCGCCAGGTCCAACGATGTAGTTTGTTGGGGTAGCTATCTGAAAATCGGGTATCGTATTTAAGTTTTTATTCGCAAAAATAGAGTAGCCATAAATTTTCTGTCTTAACTCCTCTTTTGCTTTTTCCTCGGGTGTTAACGCACTAGATGCCGTTTGATTTATCTTACTCTGATCAGAGCCATCCGGATTGTTCGCATCAACCCCCTCCACAGCATTTGCAGGTGCCTTCGCTTTATCCGAAGCTTTGGAATCATTTCCTTGTGGCGCGTTTTGCTGATTTGCACCAGGAACGCCAGGCTGTCCCGATTGCTGTGTTCCGGTATTTCCGGTACGTGGAGTGGCGGGTCCATTGGTTCTTGGCGTAGTTGTTGATGGGGCATTCTGAACGGGTCCGGTAGGTGCCGGTGCGGTGGTAGTGGGTGCTGTTACTTGCGAAATGGCCGGTAAAGAAATGATAAAACTTAGCAAGTATGGTAGTATACTCTTACATTTTTTACCCAACTGGAATCTAGTCATAAGGAAGTATTATTGTGCTATGAAATGCTTACAAGTCAATATAATTATCGCTCGAATTAGTAATTTTGAATTTCTAATTGTAAAAAACGAAATATTTGATTTTTCATATGTCGCAAAGTAAATTAGATTTTTTCTATTTTTAAAGAAATTCTAGTTTTGGGTATATATGTCCAAGAGCGGACACAAAGTTACAATAGCCTAACGACAAAAGACTGAAATTATTAAAATACAATATTTAAATCTGTGGTCCGGACATTTTCGGAAGTGGTGAGTTATGGAAAATAAGGTTAGTGTTCAATACGACGAGGATAGTATAAAGTCACTGGATTGGAAGGAGCACATTCGTCTTCGCCCAGGTATGTATATTGGAAAATTGGGTGATGGATCCTCTATTGATGACGGTATATACGTGTTGGTCAAAGAGATCGTCGACAATTCGATTGACGAACATATGATGGGAAATGGAAGAACCATCGAAATAAAAATTTCTGAACATCGGGTTGAGGTTCGTGACTATGGTAGAGGAATTCCTTTGGGAAAGGTGGTTGACTGTGTATCGAAAATCAATACCGGTGGTAAGTACGATTCAGGTGCTTTTCAGAAATCAGTGGGTTTAAATGGAGTGGGTACCAAAGCGGTTAATGCTTTGTCTCATTATTTTAAAGTGCAGTCGTTTCGGGAAGGAAAGTGCAAGATGGCCGAGTTTCAGCAGGGTGTCTTAACGAACGAAACCGATGAGATGCCCACTTCTCAACGTAACGGAACCCAAATGATTTTCGAGCCGGATGGTTTGATCTTCAAAAATTTCAGATATATCCCCCAGTATTTGAATAATATGATCTGGAATTATTGTTATCTGAACGCAGGATTGACAATACATTTTAATGGTCAAAAGTATATCTCTCAGAACGGTTTGCTGGACCTGCTACAAAGCAAATCGGACGAAGAAGCCATTCGCTACCCCATTATCCACTTAAAAGGAGAAGATATAGAGTTTGCCATGACGCATGGCAACCAGTATGGTGAAGAATATTATTCTTTTGTAAACGGACAATATACTACGCAGGGTGGTACCCATCTTACTGCTTTTCGTGAAGCAGTAGTACGCGCCGTTCGTGAACATTTTGGCAAGGATTATGCTCCAGAGGATATTCGTTCGTCCATTATCGCAGCAGTGGCGATAAGAGTACAGGAGCCCGTGTTTGAATCGCAAACGAAAACGAAACTCGGAAGTAATACTATTACTCCGGATCCGAACAGTACCACGGTCCGGACTTTCGTGAACGACTTTGTGAAGGAGCGGTTGGATAACTACCTACACATGAATACCGAGGCAAGGGATGCACTTAAAAAGCGTATTGAACAGTCGGAACGGGAAAGAAAGGAATTAGCCGGCATTAAGAAGTTGGCTAACGACCGCGCCAAAAAGGCAAACTTGCACAATAAGAAATTGCGTGATTGCCGCCTACACCTCACGGATCTGAAAAATGATTTGAGATACGAAACGACCTTGTTTATAACAGAAGGAGATTCGGCAAGTGGTTCCATTACCAAATCCCGAAATATACAAACGCAGGCTGTTTTTAGTTTGAGAGGAAAACCTTTGAACTGTTTTGGTCTCAATAAGAAAATTGTATACGAAAACGAGGAATTTAATTTATTGCAGCATGCGCTGGATATAGAGAATGGGATTGAAAATCTTCGTTTCAATCGGATTGTGATCGCCACAGATGCCGATGTTGATGGTATGCACATTCGGTTGTTGTTGATGACATTCTTTTTACAGTTTTTCCCGGATTTGGTTCGAAACGGACATTTGTATGTTCTGGAAACACCATTGTTTAGGGTTCGGAATAAAAAGGAGACTATATATTGCTATTCGGCGGAAGAGAAACAACAGGCGATTGATAAGCTGGGAAGCAAGCCTGAGATAACCCGTTTTAAAGGATTGGGCGAAATATCTCCCGACGAGTTTGGTAAATTTATTGGTGAAGACATGCATCTGGAGCCGGTGATTCTCCAAAAGGAAACTTCCATCACAAAACTGTTAACCTATTACATGGGAAAAAATACTCCGGATCGCCAGCGGTTTATTATAGACAATTTGAAAGTGGAGAAAAATATTGAAGAGCTTGCGGTTGCCGTTTAGTCCCGTATTAAGCGCTCATTACATTATTTCATTATTACATTATTACTTGTGGAATTACAGGATTTAAGAAACAGAATTGACGCACTCGACGACCAGCTACTGGCTACTTTGAATGAAAGAATGGAGCTAGTGCATAAAGTAGGGGAGCTGAAACGTTCTTCGAACTCCATTATATATCGCCCTGAAAGAGAAAAGCAAATCCTGGACAGACTCGAAAAGAGAAATAAAGGACTACTTACCAGACAGGCCATAGATGCCATATTTTTTGAAATTTTTGCGGTTTCCCGCAATTTGGAATTGCCCGAACGTATATCGTATCTGGGGCCTGAGGGAAGTTTCACGCATCAGGCTGCCGAAAGTCGTTTTGGGGCTATGAGCGAATATTTGGTATTACCTACTATTCATTCTGTTTTTGAAAGTGTAGAAACAGGAAGAGCTAAATTTGGGGTGGTGCCTATAGAAAACAATCAGGAAGGAATTGTGATTGAAACGGTAGATTTTCTGCGCGATAAAAATCTTACCATTGTAGCAGAGGTAATGCTGCCTGTTCATTTTACTTTTGCTTCACAATCAGATTCCTTAAAATCTATCAAAAGAATCTACTCGAAAGATATAGCTTTCAGGCAATGTGGTAAGTTCATCAATGAGTATCTCGAAGGAATGGGGATAGAGTTGGTACCTGTGGATTCTACCTCCAAGGCAGCAAAAATGGCTTCTCAGGAGCCGGATGCCGCTGCTATATGTTCATCCATTTCGGCGCGACTGTTTGGCGTACCGGTTTTGTTTGATAATATTGAGGATAGTGATCAAAATAGAACGCGTTTTCTTATTTTGTCTAAGGACATTGTCAATGCGAGAAGCGATGATGATAAAACGACGCTCATTGCAAACCTGGCAAATACAAACCGGCCTGGTGTTCTTTACGAGTTTCTGAAAGAGTTTAATGATCGTGGTATCAACCTAACGAAAATAGAAAGCAGACCACAGAGAGGAGAAGCTACCTTCCAAGCGTGGTTCTTGGTTGAGTTTATGGGGCATATAGATGATGCACCCGTACAAGAAATTATGTCTAAATATGGAACACACCTCAAATGGCTGGGTAGCTATGTGAAGGTGTCATAAAAAAACGCATCAGTATGGCGCTTAACCAAATTGATGCGTTTAGGGTAAAGTATATAAAGACCAATAGCCCGATTTGACCTTTGATCAAGTTGGGCTATTTCATTTTACCACCAACGGTAAAATAACCCTACCGAGGCGTTTATTGTCGACGTTCCGTTATCAATGTAACCGTATTTGAAGGTCGTTCCTTCATATTTTACCCGGACGTCAGCTCCCAGAGAGCCATCCTTTTTGAATAAAAACTTAGAGCCAAGGCCGATACCATAAGCAGGGGCGACTTTCTGTTTTTGTTCAACCAGGGTTCCGTAATACAACGAATAATCGGCAATACTAATCCCTCCACTCAGCTGAGCATAGGGCTGTATCATGGATGATTTATTCAAAAAGTGATAATTGACAAATAGTTGAAGTGGATTTTGCGTAAACGACCTTGTCTGAACTGCCGATAAGGTTTCGTTACCACTTACGTAAAGTGCACGAGGTAACCGTTTTTGAAAATAGGATGTACCAAGTTCGGCTCCTACCGAGAGAGGACTATTCCTTAATACCCATTCAATTGAAATTGAAAAATTTCTAAGCGATGCCTTATCAATAAACGAATTTGAAAAAGACCCTACCGGAGCTGCACCGCTCATGCGGGCAGTTGCCAGAAAGTGGGTGTATCGCTCAAATGGAGAGGGTAATGTATATAATTTGGGAGCGTCTTGAGCCTGCACAGTGGAGAACAATGCAGCGAACAAAGCCACGAAAAGTACTTTTTTCATTTTGCTTATTTTTTTAGATAGCCGGATTGGGCGTATATAGAATCAATCATGGTATTAACAAACTCGCGGCTACCAATTCCTGAACCACGTATTTGTGCATCCCAAACTACCTTAAAGGTTTTATCCACGGTATTAGGATTCTTGAAATCAACCATGGAAACATGCCAGTAACTTTCGCTCGTTTGATAATACTGATAGTAACTCGGGTAGCCGAAACCGTATCCATAACCATACCCATATCCACCCCAATAGGAGGGCATGGTAGTCACATTTATTTGTGAGTTGGTGATCCAGGAAACATTGATTCCTAAATCAGGTTTTTGATCCGGAGTGACCTGTACATATCCCATGCTTTTCATGTTTGAGATAATGCGGGTGAGCACATCCCGATCAATCTCTAAAAGGGCTGCTCCTCTACGATTATTTTCGATAACGGTTACAGAATCTACTACACTAAAAGTTTTATAAGCCTTATAGTTGGCAGAAGTATCCCTATTGGTGATATATACGAGAGAGTCTTCGGTGGTTAAGTCCTTGATGGGGTCTTTTGTACACGACGAAAGGCCTATAAGGGCTGTCAGAAAGATTAAAGAAAATACCTTGGTCATTGTTTTTGATACTTTAAATACACCTAATAAAACGAAATTTGTTTTTGAACATTTTATTTCCGGCAGTTGGTGCCGATTTTTATTTTCAACCCGCAATTTAAGCTAAGACCCTCTATTTACTAAATTGGTTGGAATATGAATATCTGAAAAATGAATTATCTTAAACGATAATTTCATAAAGGTTCATTGGAGAGAGAGGGTAGAATTGAAAAAAAATAAGCCTACAGGCACGGCAATTTTGTAAAAGGATATTACTATTGCAAAAAATAGATCATACATAAGATCGTAGCATATAGTATATATACTAAAAAGTGCTAGTCAGTCACCCAGCATAGGAATTAAAACATGGAAGCAAAAGAGGAAATTTTAAGAATCATAGATGTACTTAATGATACATATGAAAGTGAGGAAGCGTGGTACGGACCATCGGTGGTTGAAGCATTGCGCGATGTAACACCTAAAGTAGCTGAGTTTAGGCTAAGTGCCAACACACATTCTATCGCTGAAATTGTGTATCACATGACTACCTGGCGAATTTTTGCTGTTAGAAAACTTCAAGGCGATGCCGAATTTGATATAAAAACCAAAGACAAGGATTGGAAAACCTTCCCAATCGTGGATGAGTTTGAATGGGAGGCTATTCAGATGGAATTGAGTTTATCGCAAGAGGAATTGATTTCAGAATTGGAGAAAATAGAAAGCGACAGTTTTCTGGAAGAATTTGTTCCCGGGAGAGATTACTCTTATTATACGCTCGTACATGGTGTAATACAGCATGATGTATACCATTCGGGGCAAATAGGACTGATTAAAAAGGCCGCAAAAGGAATGCGTTTTGAAGAGGAAGAAGATTACGGAAGCTTTGATGATCGTTCGCAATACGGGTCAGACAGCGATTATTATTGATCTCAATATAGATAAATGAACAAAAATGGCTATCCGCAGTATTGGATAGCCATTTTTGTAGGAATACTAAAAGCGCACCCATTTCAATCATGTGTTACGTGTCATTATTACTATGAAGATACTTGTTGTAGAAGATGAACCTAAACTTGCGGGCTTCTTAAAAAGGGGCCTTGAAGAGCAGTCTTGGGAAGTGGAACTTGCCTATGATGGCCAAGTTGGCAAGAAAATGGCGGCCAATTACCGGTTTGACGTCATCGTCTTGGATGTGAACCTACCTGGTCTAAACGGCTACGACATGGCCCGACAACTACGCGCTGATGGGCTGAAAACCCCTATACTGTTTTTAACTGCCTTGGGAACGATTGATGACAAACTAGATGGATTTGAGTCTGGTGGCGATGACTATCTGGTAAAACCTTTCGAGTTTAGAGAGCTTATAGCACGTATAAAAGTGTTGTCTCAACGTAACAGTTCCAGGGAGCAATCGAGTCAAACGCTCAGTTTGGCAGATTTGGAATTGAATCTGGATGAAAAAGTGGCAAGACGTGGAGGTCATAGAATTGATTTAACGGCCAAGGAGTTTGCACTTTTGGAGTATTTGATGCGTAACCGAGGCAGGGTAGTATCCAGAGTAGATATTGCTGAGCAGGTTTGGGATATCCGATTTGATACCGGAACAAATGTGATTGATGTATACATCAACTTTTTAAGAAAAAAAGTAGATAAGGATTATACTCCGAAATTGATCCATACCGTAGTAGGTATGGGATATATATTTAAGGAAGAATGAACATCAAGTCTCGTCTCACACTTATGTTTACCATGCTGGTTGGTTCCATTATGGCGCTTTTTTGTGTGGCTACTTATTTCTTTTATGATCAATATCGAGAAAAACAGTTTTACTCTTTTTTAAATGAAAGAAGTCAAACCATTGCGCAGTTGGTGGAGGCTACGGATAGTATCAGTAAAGAGGATATTATCAAAAGGGAAAAGGAGAATAATTCGGTATTCCTAGACGAAGAAATTACGATTTACGATGGTTCGGATTCTATCATTTTTTCAAGTGGTATTGAAAACCTGGTGGTATCCGCTGCAACGTTGGACGAAATCCGTAGCGGGAGAGAAATCCATACGATGCATGGAGATGAAGAAATGATTATGGTACGTCACGTATTGCAAGATCATCGCGAGCCTTGGGTTATTGTAGCCGTTGCTACCGATGTGGCCGGTATCAAACAACTGCAACGTTTAAGAGAAATTTTACTTGTAGGTTGGCTGCTTTCGCTGGTTCTGGTAGCAGTAGCAGGGTGGCAATTTTCTAATGATGCCATTAAGCCTGTATCGGACATCATTGATCAGGTGAATAATATATCAGCAGGAAATCTTCACGATAAGGTTACCGTTGGGAGGGAAAAAGATGAACTTGCACTGCTTGCGCAAACCTTTAACCTGATGCTTAACAGGTTGGAAATTGCCTTTGTGGCGCAAAAGAACTTTGTCTCCCATGCTTCTCATGAGCTTCGTACGCCTTTGGCACTCATTATGAGTGAAGTAGAAGTTGCGTTGATGAAGGAAAGAAACG
>CALGRQ010000308.1 GCA_937880795.1 uncultured Dyadobacter sp.
TGGCGTAAAGTTATTTTTATTGTATCGGCCGAAAAACACTCTGCATCGGGACCGTTATAGGCAATACCCACATAATCGCCGGTTGACGTTGCCCTATATTCCTGCTGACGACTGATTACCCTTCCTCTCCGCATCCACATATAATTTTGAGCCGAAACATTAATTTTTAAGGGTACAAATGCGCCACAAGTATCTTTATCGGGCCCCAGATCAACAGGCAAAGGCGTATCATAAATCGTGATTTGCTGATAAACCGTTGTATCCCTACAATCCTTTATAAAAATTCTTAAACCCACATTGTAAGTTCCAGCTTTAGTATAGGTAAACGTCCCTTGCTGTTGTTTCGAAGGTGTGGTAAATGTATTGTCGCCAAGATAATCCCAGGCATAAGTGTTCTCCAAAGGATCACAAATTGGGCTTGCCGAGAAAGTTGTAGGCTCATTGGTACAAAATCCGTCTGCCTCAAAGCCCGCACCCGACCCATCCTGGCTAAAATCCTGCACCATAGATGGCAACCCCAACTGACTGGTTCTACCGCCCAAATTGACTCCTTCCCGCTCATACTCAACACTTCGAACCGAATTACCCTCAGGATTACCAATTGTTGCCAGATATTCACTACCATCAATCGCCATATATATTTTGCCATCTGGAGCAAACTGCAACGCACCATACTTTTGAGCTGAACTGTCAATGGTGATAGCCGTTTCGACCAACAAACTATCGGGCATGGTTAAATCGTACTGTTTAAGCAATGATTTCGTCCCACCACTTCCCTGAAACGTTATATACATCTTTTCACCAGAAGGCGAAAACTCTACGCCATACACCGTCGGTGGAGCAGCTCCCAGATTCACCGTTTTGTCATGCGTTAAGGTACCGGTAGAATCGTTAAAGAAGAACAAATCCACATAATTTGTAGGAGGACCCGGAACTATAACAGCCAGACGTCTGCGACCCGATGTGGAGTCGGGTGAAGAAAATTTCATATAACCCTCCGCTTTGTGGGTACTGTCGTGTACCATACCAACTTCCGGTGCACTGGTTTCTACCAAACCTCCTGTTGTGGCGTGAAAAATCCTGAATTTATTGGAGCCATAATCATGAGAAAGAACCCAATAAGTCGTATCACGATCATTACGTACCGAAGCCAATCGCTCCGTAGTAGGCGTTTGTAGCGTTGTATTTTGTTCAATAACCGCACCTTTGCCATTTTCCCTACGCATATCTACGACACTAACCGTCAACAGTTTTTCTCCGTTAATATCAGAAGTGGTAAAAACATTGAACAAATACTCGCAGCCTTTACAGGTTGGCTGCGGTACAATGAGTACCGATTGCGTACTGTTGGGGCTCCCCTTCATGGGTGCACACGCGGCATTGAGACACGGCATTTCCTGCCCATCCCGATTCCAAATTTTTATACCATCCGAATAAAACAATAATTGCCCGTTGGAATTGGCAATAGACGAAGTACCTTCCGGTGTATTTATCTTACCATCCGTTATAGGGCTAGGAGGAGTATTCGTAAAATCAAGACCGGCATTCCCACCAAAGTACCACTTCGCTCCTTCCTGCGCTGGCGGTTCAATACATATTTTGACATTTACCCGATCTTGAATTTTGCAGCCATTCGGCAAAATAACCTCAACCGAATAACATCCCGCACTATCCACTTTAAGTGTTTGGGTGGTTTCTCCCTTCGGATACCATATATACGTGGCCCCTGCCGGCGCTCCATTAGGATATGGATCAAGAATGAGCGTATCTCCTTTACAAATTGTTGTATCAGATTTCCACTTTTGAAATGAAGGAGGTAATTCACCAATCGTAAAAGATTGTGTTACCGTTTCTTTGCTTCCACCGGTTAATGTTCGGACCAAGGTAGCTGTATACTGTCCAGGAGCCATATACGAGTGCTGAGCTATTCGTCGCGTATCTGTACCTCCATCACTGAAACTCCATTGCCACTCTATCGCAGTTTTAAGCGTATCACTAAACGTAGTAGAGTCGCCTTCGCAATCGGGATTTTGCATGCATTGCCCTTTTACAAGAAAAGGGGTCTGCGCCTTGCCAATTACCGCCAGGAATAGCAGCAAAAAGAAAAAGCAATAAAATTGTTGCGAAAGCGTATTATAAAATCGATTCATGTTTCGTTACTTGTTCAACCACCCCCAACCATTCGTAATTTAACAATTACATACCGTGTCTGTTTTAACGAAAATAAAATGTTAAAATTTTGTGCGGTAATGTCATAAAATCCATTCTAATTTGAATATTATTACGCAATTTGGCCACTTTTTGTGGAATTATAATTTGTATTTTTTTTGTTGGTTTTTCCGTTCATCTCCTGAAATGCCAGATAATGTTTAATACTTTATGACCAAGCATATACTCTCTATCCTGATATTGACACTTCTTTGCCAGAAAGGTTGGAGTCAGGATCCACAATTTTCTCAATTTTATGCTAATCCACTGTATTTAAATCCGGCATTGGCGGGAGGTGCCTTAGCGCCTCGTGCTACCGTGAACTATCGCAACCAATGGCCTTCCCTTTCTGCCAATTTTGTTACAACCAGTTTCGGAGCCGATGTATTTCTGCCTAATTACAACAGCGGGCTGGGTGTTTTGGTGACGATGGACAGTCAGGGATTGGGTAATCTAAAATCAACCGACATTGCACTTCAATATTCCTATCAGATACGATTGAATGATGTCACCTCCCTCCGGCTGGGTATACAGGGTGGGTTTGCGTCCCGAAACCTGGACTATTTCGGACTTACTTTTGGTGATCAATACACAACCGGTGGACTTAAACCCGGCGGCTCCATAGATCCTTATGCGAAGGGGGGACCCAATGTGAATTATGCCGATTTTGGTTCAGGGTTAATGATTTACTCTGATTGGTATTGGGCCGGAATTGCTGCCCATCATATCAACAGGCCCAATCAGGCGTTTTCGACTATTGAACCCGCACGGCTTCCGATGAAAACAAGCTTACAGGCCGGTTTACGGATTCCTTTTGCAGGCTATACCTATCTGGGAGATGAAATGGAGAAGGAAAAAACCATCTCTCCTGCGGTGATGTATCGCAAACAAGGCAAATATGACCAGCTGGATGCGGGTTTATATGTAACTTTAGAACCCATTGTGTTAGGAGCCTGGTATAGAGGAATTCCATTCAAGCAATATAAAGACCCCACCACCAATAAAACCCTCAATGGGATCAATAACCATGAGTCCCTCATTTTTCTGGCCGGTTTTCGTCAAGAAAAATTCTCCATTGGATACAGTTATGATCTGACCATTTCAACACTGGGTGCCAATAGCGGTGGAGCGCATGAGATATCGCTGTCCTATGTTTTTGAACCTTTAACACCCAAGAAAAAACGTAGTAAAGGAAGCAGAAGACAACTCTCATGTCCTAAATTCTAAAGTTTTAAGGTGAAGTAAGGTAAAGTAGTAATAAAACAGTCTTTACAGTCCAGACATATTATTACAAACCGTTATACTATTGCAATGATCAAGATATCAAAGCTGACCCTGCTTCTGGGCTTGGCACTTCATCTGTTTTCTCTGAGTGCTATAAGCGCTCCACCTAAAAAAGAATATTACGAGATTAAAATATACCACGTTAAAAATGCTGAGCAGGAGGCCCGTGTAGAAAAATACCTAAAAGACGCGCTGATACCGGCATTGCACCGCTTGGGTGTAAAAAATGTAGGGGTTTTCAAGCCTGTTCTTACGGATACCGCTTCCGCTGGCAAACTCGTATATGTCTGGACTCCCCTCAAGTCTCTGGATCAAATTCAAGGCCTGCCAAAGCTCCTTAATAAAGATGCGGCCTACCTGGCCGCCGGAAAAGACTATATCGATGCTCCGTACAACAATCCGCCTTACGAGCGCTTTGAATCAATTGTTCTGCATGCATTCGATGATATGCCTGTTCATGCTAAATCCAAGCTAACAGGACCAAAAAGTGAGCGCATTTACGAACTAAGAAGCTATGAAAGTCACACAGAAAAAATTTACTGGAACAAGGTAAAGATGTTTAACGCAGGAGGGGAAATTCCTTTGTTTAACAGATTGGGCTTTAATGCCGTTTTTTATGGCGAAGTAATTGCCGGTAGTCACATGCCTAATTTAATGTACATGACCACTTTTGCCAACAAAGCGGACCGTGATGCACACTGGAAAACCTTTAGCGACGATGCCGAATGGAACGTACTCAAGAAAAATCCTGAATATCAGAACAACGTATCCAAAAACGTACAGTTGTATCTATTCCCAACCGAATATTCAGATATATAAAACACGATAAAAATAGAGCAGCCAACAGATATCTGTTGGCTTCTATCGCACCTCTAACACTACCATACTCTTCTAGTAACGATGCGGCTTCATCTGGCGACACACCCAATTCGTCAATAATCATATGAATGGCCCGATTCACAAGCTTTTCGTTGGTCATCTGCATATCAATCATTTTGTTACCTTTTACCTTCCCCAGCCGAATCATCACTGCCGTGGAAATCATATTCAGCACCAATTTCTGGGCTGTTCCGGATTTCATTCTCGTACTTCCTGTTAAAAATTCAGGCCCCACCACTACCTCAACCGGAAATTCAGCTGCCTTTGCCACCGGCGAACCATCGTTACAAACCACACAGCCCGTGAGCAGTCCTGTTTTACGCGCCTCGTTCAGTCCACCAATCACGTAGGGTGTCCTACCCGACGCCGCAATACCGATTAGCGTATCATTTACATTGGGTTGGTAAGGCTGCAAATCCACCCATGCCTGATTCCAATCGTCCTCTGCATTTTCAACCGCTTTACGAATGGCGGAATCTCCTCCGGCAATAATTCCTACCACAAGATCAAATGGAACACCAAAGGTTGGGGGGCATTCCGATGCATCCACCACACCCAGTCTTCCGCTAGTACCGGCACCGATATAGAAAAGCCTCCCCCCTTTTTTCATGCGGGGCACGATTTGTTCTACCAGTGCTTCCACTTGAGGAATAGCCTTAGCTACGGCATTAGGTACGGTTTGATCTTCCTGATTGATGGAATGGAGGATCTTCTGAACACTCATGTGTTCAAGATTATTATAGAGAGATGATGATTCAGTGGTGAGCATAATTTTGCCTATTTTTTACTTTCAAAAGTAATTATTTTCCCAATAGCATTCTTTCCCCAATGTTAATTTGGTATTTATCGAAGAATATTTTCAAAAAATTGCTTCATTATTTGGAAAATAAAAAGATTGACTTCTAATTTGTAACGAAATAAGAAAATCAGCGAAATTTCGCTGGCAACAAATTTTCCGTTTTTAGCATGAATTCTATCAACCTCATCCTGATTCTTAATATCGTCACGCGGATTGCGTGAGTGAGGATGACGTAAGCAAGATATCTTACACCTCGCTCACCAAAATGAGTGAGGTTTTTTATTTACAATATATTCACCAATGGCGACAGAACTTAACAGATTTTCAAAGACATTAACCCAGGAGGTTACTAACCCAGCTGCCCAGGCTATGCTTTATGGTATCGGTCTAAAAGAAGCCGATATGGAAAAGCCTCAGATTGGTATTGCCAGTACAGGCTACGAAGGAAACACTTGCAACATGCACTTGAATGGACTTTCAGTGTACGTGAAGCAAGGTGTACAGGCAAACAACGACATGATTGGCTTGATTTTCAACACCATAGGCGTATCTGACGGTATGACAAACGGTAATGATGGTATGCGTTATTCGCTACCTAGCCGCGATATCATTGCTGATTCTATTGAAACTGTGGTTGCTGCCCAATGGTACGACGGACTTATTGCAGTTGTAGGTTGCGACAAAAACATGCCTGGCGCTGTGATGGCAATGGCTCGCTTAGACCGCCCAGCCATTATGGTATATGGTGGAACCATCCGTTCGGGTCACTACAAAGGACAAAAACTGGATATCGTTTCTGCTTTTGAAGCATTGGGTAAAAAGTTTGCGAACAACATTTCTGAAGAAGACTACAAAGGCGTAATCCAAAACGCTATTCCAGGACAAGGTGCTTGTGGTGGTATGTATACCGCCAATACCATGGCAGCTTCTATTGAAGCCATGGGACTTAGCTTACCTTTCAGCAGCAGTTACCCGGCAACACATGCCGGTAAGCAGGAAGAATGCAAAAAAATAGGCGTTGCCATGAAACGCTTGTTGGAGTTGAACATCACCCCAAGAGATATCATCACTAAAAAGTCGTTGGAAAATGCCTTGACGCTTGTAATGGCACTTGGTGGCTCTACCAACGCTGCTTTACACTTCCTGGCCATTGCGCGTTCAGCGGATGTGGAATTGACATTGGATGACATTCAGGCAATCTCCAACAAAGTACCGTTTATCGCCGATCTTAAGCCAAGCGGAAAGTACTTCATGGAAGATATGCTTGAAATTGGTGGTGTTCCTGCGGTAATGAAGTATTTATACTCAAAAGGAATGATCCATGGCGAGTGTCTTACAGTAACCGGAAGAACCCTCGCCGAAGATTTGGCTGAGGCACCAGATCTTGACTTTGAAACCCAAAAAATCATCTTCCCTCTCGAAAAACCGATCAAGGAAACCGGCCATATTCAGGTTCTTTACGGAAACCTGGCGCCGGGAGGATCAGTAGCAAAAATTACTGGTAAAGAAGGACTTACATTTGACGGCGAAGCCAAAATATGTGAACACGAAACGGAAATTATCGACATGTTGGCTAAAGGCGAAATCAAAGCTGGTCACGTGGTGGTTATTCGTAACTCGGGTCCTAAAGGCGGACCTGGGATGTCAGAAATGTTGAAGCCTACCTCTGCGGTTATGGGTGCAGGATTAGGAGATAAAATCGCCCTGATTACCGATGGCCGTTTCTCGGGCGGAACACACGGATTCGTGGTGGGACATATTACACCAGAAGCATTTGACGGTGGACCGATTGCGCTTGTAAAAGATGGTGACCGCATCACGATTGACGCCAATACACGTGAACTGATCGTACATATTTCAGACGAAGAAATGGCCGCTCGTAAAGCTGCATGGGTACAACCAGCTCCTCGTTTTACGAAAGGGATGTTGGGACGTTACATTCGTACAGTAAAGTCAGCCAGTGAAGGTTGCGTAACTGACGAAGCATAGATTATAGAATTAAGGGCCATGACAACCATGGCCCACCATATACAAAGCTTGAAATTCATCCGACTAAATAGAAAAGGTCATGGAATTTAATGAAAACCAAACACAACCAGCTACCATCGCTGCGCAGCCAGAACCGGCAACAACTCCTGAACTCATTAACGGCTCGCATGCGGTTATTCAGTCGTTGATCGCCGAGGGTGTCACCACCATTTTTGGCTATCCGGGTGGAGCAATCATGCCGGTATATGATGCCATTTATGACTATCAGGATCAGGTAAACCATATTTTGGTACGTCACGAACAGGGTGCTGCTCACGCTGCCGAGGGTTATGCACGTATTACGGGTGATGTTGGCGTATGTTTGGTAACCTCCGGCCCGGGAGCAACCAACCTGGTAACGGGTATAGCCGATGCAATTATAGACTCTACGCCCATGGTATGTATCATTGGGCAAGTGGCGTCTCACTTGCTGGGTACCGATGCATTTCAGGAAACAGATGTAATGGGGGTAACCATTCCAATTACGAAATGGAACTACCAGATAACGCGTGCTGACGAAATTCCTGAAATCATTGCAAAAGCATTTTATATAGCGAAATCTGGCCGTCCTGGTCCGGTACTTATCGATATCACCAAAGATGCGCAGCAGAAATTGATGACAAAACCATTTTCGCATAAGAAGTGTGAAAAATTGATTAGTTATCATCCACGCCTTTCTCCAAAAGAGGAACAGGTGGCTGCCGCAGCAAAACTTATCAACGAGGCTAAAAAGCCATTTTTGTTCTTCGGGCACGGCGTACAAATTGCCGGTGCTGAGCAAGAGTTGTTAAAACTGATTGAAAAAACAGACATTCCTGCCGCTTCCACGCTTTTGGGCCTTTCATCTGTTTCGGTAGATCACCCAAACTATGTAGGTTGGTTGGGCATGCACGGAAACTATGGAACCAACGTACTGACCAATCAATGCGATTTAATTATTGCTGTGGGTATGCGCTTCGATGACCGTGTAACCGGCGATTTAAGCCGTTATGCAAAACAAGCAAAAGTGGTTCATATCGAAATTGACCCAGCAGAAATCGATAAAATTGTAAAGGCTGACGCACCGGTTGTAGGTGATGCTAAAAAGGTACTCGAGTTGCTGATTCCGCTTGTGAAAGAAAATAAGCATGAAGCCTGGAGAGCAGAGTTTGCTAAATACAATGCCATTGAAGACGCCAAAATAACGCAACCAGAACTAGCCCCTACCACCGAAAAACTGAAAATGGCAGAGGTAATACGCTCTCTATCCGATAAAACGAAAGGAGAGGCTGTAGTTGTAGCGGATGTGGGCCAACACCAAATGATGACAGCGCGCTACTATCAGTTCAAAAAACCAAACTCCTTCATCACCTCAGGTGGCTTGGGAACTATGGGCTTTGCCTTACCGGCAGCTTTTGGTGCAAAAGTAGGAGCGCCGGATCGTGAAGTAGTCACATTTATTGGAGATGGTTGCTTCCAAATGACTATACAGGAATTAGGAACAATTGCGCAAAGTGGACTACCCGTTAAAATCATTATCCTGAATAATAATTTCCTCGGAATGGTTCGTCAATGGCAGCAGCTATTCCACCAGAAGCGCTATTCTTTTGTTGAGCTGCAAAACCCTGATTTTATCACAATAGGAAAAGGATTTGGTATAGACGGTCACACTTGCGCTGCACGTGAAGACTTAAACGCCTCTTTGGATAAGATGCTTGCCTCCGACAAACCTTATCTGCTGGAAGTGATTGTAGAAAAAGAAGAAAATGTGTTCCCGATGGTGCCCACCGGAGCCTGTGTCGCAGATATTAGACTTGAATAATGTAGAAGACGATCTAAAAAAATCATTTTACATTTTTCACAAGCATATTCATAAATCATGACAGCATACACCATTTGTGTCTTTACCGAAAATACGATTGGTATTCTCAACAAGATTACAACCATCTTCACCAGAAGGAGAATAAACATAGAAAGCCTTACAGTCTCAGAAACAGAACGTAAGGGTATATCCAGGTTTACTATCGTCATTCATCATGAATCACGTGAGGCAGTAGAGAAGCTAGTGCGTCAGATTCGGAAGGTGATTGAAGTTTTGGCCGTATTTGGATACCTGAATGACGACATCGCTTACAATGAAATTGCGATGTTCAAGATTTCTACACCAATCGGCGCTAAACCGCTGGATATTGAAACGATCAACAAAGTCCATAAAGCATGGGTGGTTTACTGGCATCTTACGTATGTAATCATCCAGAAAACCGGAACAGAACAGGAAATTTTTGATTTCTTTGATTACATCAAGCCACACGGCATTCTTGAATTTGTACGATCGGGCCGTGTTGCAGTGAGTAAATCACCTCAGACCCTGGTAGACTATCTACCCGAAGCAGAGTGGGAATATTATCAATAAGCATCAAAGGAAAACTGCTGGGAGCAGATGTATATAATCATTCTCAGCAGAATCCATTTTAGTAATATTGTTTTTTAAATCGAGTAATTAATTAATCCAATCAATAATCAATGGCAAAATTAAATTTCGGCGGGGTCGAAGAAGAAGTAGTAACCCGTGAAGAATTTCCTCTTGAAAAAGCGCGTGAAGTACTTTCTAACGAGACAATCGCTGTAATCGGATATGGTGTACAAGGCCCAGGTCAAAGCCTTAACATGCGTGACAACGGATTCAATGTAATCGTTGGACAACGTAAAGGTGGAAAATCTTGGGATAAAGCAATTGCCGACGGATGGGTTCCTGGCGAAACGCTTTTCGAACTTGAAGAAGCTTTGGCAAAAGGAACTATCATTTGCTACCTTCTTTCTGATGCTGCTCAAATCGAACTTTGGCCTACAGTTAAAGCGAACCTTACTCCTGGTAAGTCTCTTTACTTCTCACACGGCTTCGGTGTAACTTACAAAGACCAAACTGGTATCGTTCCTCCTGCTGATGTAGACGTATATCTTGTTGCTCCAAAAGGATCAGGAACTTCACTTCGTCGTTTGTTCGTAGAAGGAAAAGGTCTTAACTCATCTTTCGCTGTATTCCAGGATGCAACTGGTAAAGCACGTGAAAAATGTATCGCAATGGGTATCGGAGTTGGTTCTGGATATTTGTTCGAAACAGATTTCTACCGTGAAGTAACATCTGACCTTACAGGTGAGCGTGGAACTTTGATGGGTGCAATCCAAGGAATCTTTGCTGCTCAGTATGAAGTTCTTCGTTCAAACGGACACTCTCCATCTGAAGCATTCAACGAAACAGTTGAAGAATTGACACAATCATTGATGCCTCTTGTTGCTGAAAACGGTATGGACTGGATGTACGCTAACTGCTCTACAACAGCTCAGCGTGGTGCTTTGGACTGGTGGAAACCTTTCCGCGATGCTACTAAGCCAGTTTTCGAACAACTTTACAACTCTGTAAAAAGCGGCGAGCAAGCTAATATTTCAATCACTCGTAACTCACAGTCGGACTACCGCGTGAAATTGGAGGATGAATTGGCTGAACTTCGCGAATCAGAAATGTGGAGAGCTGGAAAAACTGTACGTAGCCTACGTCCAGAAAATAACTAATATATTTGCCTGAACCATTATAGACCTTACCGTCTATAATGGTTTTTAATGATAAGCTTTACGAATATCGTAAGGCTTTTTTTCTTTATTGATTATGACTACCGTTCACTCCACAGCTACACTTGACAATATATTCCTTGCGGCCGATCGCCTGAGAGGAGTTATTAATCACACACCACTGGTTTACAATGCTCATTTATCGGAACAGTACGAAGCAAATATTTATTTGAAAAGAGAAGATTTGCAAACCGTGCGTTCCTATAAAATTCGGGGAGCCTACAATAAAATGGCTAGCCTTGGTACCGAAGCACTTGCTGGTGGCGTGGTATGTGCAAGCGCAGGCAACCATGCCCAGGGTGTGGCATATGCTTGCAGAAAAATGCAGGTGAAAGGAGCCATTTTCATGCCTACGACAACGCCTGCACAAAAAATAAAACAAGTACGCCTGTTTGGAAAAGAATGGGTAGATATTCTTTTGGTGGGAGATACGTATGATGATGCTTACCGTGCGTCGGTTGAGTATCAGAAAGCCAATAATGCCACATTTGTTCATCCCTTCGACGACCTACAGGTTATTGAAGGACAAGGAACCGTAGGTTTGGAGATCTTTAAAGACGCCAACTTTCGGGTAGATTATTTACTAATGGCTATTGGGGGCGGAGGACTTGCCTCCGGTATAGCAACCGTTTTTAAGCAACTTTCGCCCAAAACCAAGCTCATTGGCGTAGAGCCTGCTGGTTCCCCTACTATGCACGACTCGGTGAAGGCTGGTGAAGTGGTCACGCTTGAAAAGATCGACAAGTTTGTGGATGGGGCAGCGGTAGGAAGAGCGGGCAATTTAACCTTTGATATATGTAGTAAAAATCTGGACAACATACTTTTAATCCCTGAGGGAAAAGTTTGTTCAACGATTCTTCAATTGTATAACGAAGAGGCCATCGTTGCCGAACCTGCAGGTGCATTAACCGTAGCCGCTTTGGATTCAGTAAAAGACGAAATCAAAGGCAAAAATGTAGTGGCGCTCATCAGCGGTGGAAATAATGACATTACACGCACAGAAGAAATCAAGGAAAGATCACTCCTTTATGAAGGGTTGAAACACTATTTCATTATACGGTTTCCACAACGCGCCGGGGCATTCCGCGAGTTTTTAAATGTACTGGGACCAAATGACGATATAGCGAGGTTCGAATACATCAAAAAAACAAACAAAGAACAAGGGCCGGCCCTCATTGGTATAGAACTTAAATGTCGGGAAGATTTTGAACCCCTTATGTCCCGTATGAACGAAAATAAGGTCGTATACGAATATTTGAACGACCAACCAGATTTGTTTCAGTTTTTGGTTTAAAAATTTTAGCTAAAAGGATATTGCTACGCGTTCCATCCGATATAAGCTCATCCGAATTTGAATCGTTAAAGATTCAGGATATGACTTTTGTGGCCTATCGGAACGAAGTATATCCCTCCAAATACGATGTGTTTTTTGAAGAACACGCGGTGATTGTGGTTCTGGAAGGTGAGAAAAAATTTACCAGCCCCACTCAAGAAGTACATGTAGAAAAAGGCGATATCCTATTCATCCAACGGGGCTTTTATTTGATGTCGGAATCCATCAATGAAGCATATAAAAGCCTCGTTTTTTTCTTTGATGAAAAACTTCTGAAAGAATTTGTCAGTCTTCATCCTGAACTTTTCAATAGAGAGGAGCCGTCAGAAATTCAGACAAAACCCATTTTATTGCTTCAATCGGACGACAATTTTGAAAAGTTCGTGCAATCCGTTTTTCCATATTTTAAATCCCGAACTGCGCTTAAAAACCATTTTCTTCGCCTAAAATTTCAGGAGCTGCTACTTCATTTACTCGAACTCGACGCATCCAAACAGCTCCGCACCATTTTATATACCCTTCACAAAGGGGAAAAAGTAGACCTTTCATTTTTAATGAATAGCTATTACCTAAAACCATTAACCATGAATGAACTTGCTCGTTTGTCGGGGCGTAGCCTTTCGGCCTTTAAACGAGACTTCCAGGATGAGTTCAACACTTCTCCCGCGTTCTGGCTTAAAAACAAACGACTCGACTATGCCGATTTCTTGCTTAGAAACAGCACCAAGAACGTTTCTGAAATCAGTACAGAAATAGGCTACGAGAGCGTTTCCCACTTTATAAAAACCTATAAAGAGAAATTTGGCGTTACGCCGAAGAGGCATGGGTAA
>CALGRQ010000309.1 GCA_937880795.1 uncultured Dyadobacter sp.
CTTCATCGACCATCACCAATGCTACGCTTCGTGCCTTTTCACCGAAATCCAACAAAATCCCCACCACCTTACAGTGTACCGCAGTTCCCTCGTTGGTACCTACTATATAGGTGCCGTCTTCTTGTTTCGTAAGGGTTTCTACCCGCTCGCCCAGCGTATAGCCTGGTTTGAATTCCTCAATTTGGACCAAAAGATTTTTGATGAGGTCTTCTGCGATTATTCCAGGTGCTCCCGGTATATCATATATAGGTTTCTGAGGATATATTTCAGAGAGTTGTCCGCCGACGATGGGAAGGGCGTCAATTAAATGACATCTCATTTTTAGAATAATGAAAGGGATCGTACTCATGCGTCAGAAACAGTTTCTTTCCGTGTTTCCTGATTCAAAAGTACTTCATTGAGCAATATTGCGCCAATCACATTTGGTTATCACCAATTACTTATAGTTATTAGTTTTACGTTTGCTAAGATGTTTTTACCATAAAATCCATCATGCCAGGGAGGACATCAATGGTGATCACAATGGGATCTTTAAGCTTTAAGCGTTCGTCATCTACATGCATATCCTTTCCCTCCCATTTAATTTCGATCTTGGTAGCTTTAAGTACAGTAAATGCATACGCTGCCTCCTTTCCGTTAATTTGGTCGAGCAGGTAATCGGCGAATTTGTCTTTATGTTCTTCAGGTATCAGTACGATTTCAAATTCACCATCTCCGGGGTCACTGCTCGTTGATAGTTCGAGGTTGGGGCCGATGGAGCGGGTGTTCATCACCTCAACCATGAGGTATTTGCCGGTTTGCTTCACGCCATCAGCCACAATTTTGCAAGCATGAGGTGTGTAATTGAGTACAATTTCGTATAAAACGGCTAGCGCCACTTTAAGTTTATGTTCAACAGAATCACCAATATCGATTTCCATCTTCTCCATTACCTTCATAAGTCGGGGAAAAATGCCAAATCCACAACCTTCCAGAAAAAACATTTCCTTGTCTAAACCATGAACCATGCCTATATCCAGGCTTTTAAGTGAAGATTTTTTCCAGGATTTGATTATTTCTGTCGGACTGCCTTCGATTCCCAATGTGGTTGCAATGTTGTTGGCCGTGCCATGAGGTAAGATTGCTACCGGAAATTGCTTCTCAATTCTTTGGCGTTTCATCAAAGCTTTGGTCACCCTTCTTATCGTCCCGTCTCCTCCGGCTATGATCAGGAAATCGGTGTTTTCCTGGATTCGCTCCCAGTTCTCCTGTTTAATTGAAGCGTAGGAAACGTCGAAACCATTTTTCTTGATGATACCCAATAACTCGTCTTTGGAAAAATCCTTTTCTCCGGCATTTGGATTGTGAAATAGGGTCGCTTTTTTCATAACTTATAGGATGTGAGTAGTATAAAGGGGCCAGTAAAAAAACATACCAGGCACAATTTTGTTGCATGTTTTGAAAAAACGCAACTGTTATGAAAATTTTGGTAACCAATGACGACGGAATATACAGTCCGGGAATCGCAGCTCTTGCAAAAATTGCTACCCGCTTTGGTGAGGTAAAAATCGTAGCACCCGACGTAGAGCAATCATCGATGGGTCACGCCATTACCGCTTCTCGGCCATTGTCTTACAAGAAATCACCAATCGTTTTTGAAGGTATAGATGCCTACCGCGTAAACGGTACCCCAGCGGACTGTGTTGCCCTTGGGCAACATTTGTGGGATAAACCCGATGTGGTGCTCTCTGGCATCAACATGGGGCCCAATCTGGGGAATGCCATGTGGCACTCCGGAACGCTTGCAGCAGCCAAACAAGCGGTGCTATTTGGTATTAAGGGTATTGCTTTAAGTACTCCTGCCGGTGAAATAGAGCCCGACTTTGGGTTACTGGATCCTTTTGTGGAGAAAGCCCTCGATTTGCTCTTCAAAAACCCGCACTTGAATCTAGTCAATGTGAATTTTCCAGCGAATCCGAAAGGTGTTCGTTGGACGCGCCAGTCCGTGCGGCTGTATGACAACCGTATTGAGCCGGGGTTAGACCCTATGGGTAGAAAGCACTATTGGTTTACGGTAGTACCTCTGGAACCATCTGAAGAAGGTACTGATCGCTGGGCAGTAGAAAATGATTTTGTGTCTATTACACCACTTCGGCTCGACCTCACCAATGAAGCAGAATTGGTGAAGGCGCAGCTGGCTTATCCTGTGCTATAAGCTTTTACTGTTATAGGTATCTATTGCTGGTAAATTCCCACGATTCTGTAACCATACAGAATCGTGGGAATTTACTTTTTAAATTAACGAATGCACGCAACTTTAAGGGGTAGAATGCGGTTTTTACAGTCTTATCGTAGTATAAAGATTTACAACTTAACCCTTGAATCAAGGAACCCACTTATTCTCATCATGAAAGAAACCAAAACTGGCAATTATCGTTGGGTCATTTGTGCTTTACTTTTCTTTGCAACAACCATCAATTATGTGGATCGCCAGATCCTCGGTTATTTAAAACCCACCCTTGAAGTAGAATTTAATTGGTCAGAAACCGACTATGCCAATATCGTGATGGTATTTGCCGCTTGCTATGCTTTTGGCTATGTAATCTTCGGAAATTTTATTGACCGTATAGGTACGAAAATGGGCTATACCATATCCATTGTCATATGGAGTGTTGCTGCTATGGGTCATGCATTTGTTAGGACTACATTTGGGTTTGGTGCAATGCGTGCTCTTTTAGGTTTAGGAGAGGCGGGGAACTTCCCGGCAGCGGTAAAGGCCACAGCAGAGTGGTTCCCCAAAAAGGAGCGTGCCTTGGCAACCGGAATTTTTAATTCAGGAACCAGTATAGGCGCTGTTGCAGCTCCTATTCTTGTGCCCTGGTTATTAGGTACATATGGATGGCAGGAAGCGTTTATAATTACAGGGGCACTTGGGTTTGTGTGGTTGGTATTCTGGATCATATTTTATGAAATACCATCCCGTAGTAAACGTTTAGAACCTGCTGAATATGCATACATCCATAGTGATGACGAAGTTGATACTACTGCAACTGAAAAGAAAATTGAATGGGCTAAGCTTTTGGGTCTAAAGCAAACTTGGGTTTTTATTATAGGAAAGCTACTTACTGACCCAATTTGGTGGTTTTTCTTATTTTGGTTGCCTGCCTATTTCGCTACAACTTTCTCGCTCGACCTTAAAAAACCAAGCATTCATCTCGTAGTGGTATATACTGCAACTACTTTTGGTAGTATTGGTGGAGGTTGGATTTCTTCATACCTGATTAAAAAGGGTTGGGCGCCTGTAAAAGCACGTAAGGCAACGTTGCTAATGGTAGCATTCGCGGTTTTACCAATTATTCTTGCAAAATACGCTACGGATATTTGGGTAGCGGTGGGTATTATCAGTATTGCAGCAGCAGCTCACCAGGCATGGAGTTCAAATATATTTACAATTGTTTCCGACATGTTCCCAAAACGTGCTGTTAGTTCGGTAGTGGGTATTGGTGGTATGGCAGGATCGTTGGGTTCTACATTTTTTCCGTTACTCGTGGGTTCCTTGTTGGAGTATTACAAGGGTTTGGGTAATATTGGTGCTGGTTACAACATCCTCTTTATCATTTGCGGTCTGGCTTATATGCTTGCCTGGATCATCATTCACTTCCTAACTGCGAAGATGAAACCTGTGGAAGAGACACTGTTGGAATAAGGTTTGTTTTAATTTCAAACCTATGCATCAGAAATTCATGTCCCGAAGAATAATTACAATAATGAAAAAGTACAAGTATCCTGCACTGATTGTCGCGTTGTCATCGGTGCTATTCTACTGCAAAACGAATAAACAAACGGCAACGACGCAAAGCAATACTTCATCGGTACCACAAAAGGAAGAAGTGATAGATTTTACAAAATCGCCATTTCTTTCTCCCGAGGCTTCTATGGCTAGAATGAAGATTGAAGAAGGTTTCGAAGTAAAATTGATTGCAGCAGAACCGTTGATTAGTACCCCTGTGGCTATGTTGTTTGATGACAAAGCACGTATGTGGGTGGTAGAAATGACTGGATACATGCCCGACACCGTAGGTACGGGGGAAGAAGTGCCCAATGGGAAAATTGTAATTCTGGATGATAAAAATAAAGACGGGGTTTACGACGACCGTAAGGTGTTCCTCGATTCTCTGGTATTGCCACGGGCCATATGTTTTGTAGATGGTGGAATTCTTGTGGCAGAACCTTCAAATCTTTGGTTTTATCAAATCAGTAACGACAAGCCGATTAAAAAGGAACTAGTTGACGATGAGTATGCGGTTGGTGGTAATGTGGAGCACCAACCCAATGCCCTACTCCGATCGTTGGATAACTGGATTTACAATGCGAAGTCGAGCAAGCGTTATCGCAAAATGGGTAGCAAGTGGCTGATCGAAAACACCCATTTTAGAGGTCAGTGGGGTTTGGCACAAGACAATTATGGACGTCTGTATTACAACCACAACTCGCAAAATTTGATGGGCGATTATTTCGCTCCGGGCTTTGGGGCTCAAAATAAAAACCAACGAGGAGTTGCCGGTTATAGCGAAAAGACCGTCGTGAACAATAAGGTATATCCTTTACGTCCGACGCCAGGTGTGAACCGGGGATATATGAAAAATATTCTCGATGACAGTTTAAGACTGAATGAATTTACTGCGGCATCGGGACCGGTAATTTATCGTGGTGATTTGTTTGGCAAGAAATACGATTGGAATGCTTTCGTACCGGAGCCTTCGGCTAACTTGATAAAGCGAAATATACTTTCGGAAAATGGTTATATCACCAGCGGTGAGCAGGCCTATAAGGGAAAAGAATTTTTGGCGAGCACAGATGAACGTTTTCGGCCGGTCAATTTATACAATGCGCCTGATGGCTCCATGTTGGTACTGGATATGTATCGGGGTATTATTCAGCACAAAACATACTTAACGCCTTACCTTAAAGGTCAGATCGGGCAACGCGACTTGACTTTGCCATTGGCGGGTGGTCGTATCTACAAGATTGTCCCCAAGAATAGCAAACCAACAATGGTTACCATACCTGATCAGCCTGATCAATTGGTTAAGTTATTGGGCCATGCGAATGGTTGGGTGCGTGACAAAGCCCAGCAAAAGTTAATTGACATGAAAGCCACACAGGCTTTACCTGCCCTGAGAGCAGCCTTGACCGAGAAGTCTAATCCGTTACGGGCTGTCCACGCACTTTGGACTTTGGAAGGATTAGGTGCTCTTCAAGCCGATGAAGTACTGGGATGGTTAACGCAAGCGGACTGGTTATTCAAAATGGAGGGTTTTACGGCAGTTCCTTCTGTGATTTCTCGTGAGAACTACAAAAAGTTTACCGATGTTTTTGAGGTACAACTGAATCAGAAAGATACATTGTCGGCACCCTATATTGCTTTTCTAAATCCCTGGATTAAGAAATATGATAAAAAGGCAGCCAACGATCTTCTTAAAAAAGTTGCGATCGCTTTCCCACAAAACCGTTATGTGGCAGATGCGGTAACCAGCAATTTGGTGGATGAAGAGGAGCCTTTCTTAACTGATATAACGGCTTCGCTAAAAGGAACAGAATATACCATAAGCAAGCAGTTGCAAAAAGCAATTGCCAACGCCAAAAGTGCACGGGCTAACCGCAATCCGGATATTTTGAAAAAACAGTTTCCAAAAGGAGAATCGCTGTTTACTTCCATTTGTCAAACTTGCCATGGATTGGATGGAAATGGTGTAAAGTCCCTAGGGCCACCGCTTAACCAATCCGAATGGGTTGTCGGAAATCGTGAACGGCTCATTTCAGTTGTTTTATTTGGTTTGACGGGCCCCGTTACCGTGAACGGGCATGTGTACAAAGCACCTGAAATAAGTGGTGATATGCCAGGAATCGGATATGACAAAGAAATGAAAAGTGAGGATATAGCGCAATTACTGAGCTTTATCCGGAAATCGTGGCGTAATAATGCGGATGTAATCAGTACGGAGGAGGTTGAACGCGTCAGACAGAAATTGAGTGGAAGGCAGAAAGCATTCACAGAGTCGGAGTTCAATGGAAAATAAGCATTTCCTTAAAACGGGTTAAAGTTTTTTTGAGCGCAGCATCTAAGGGTGCTGCGTTTTTTTATAAACAGGTTTGTGCATTGCAATGGGTATTTATGCAAACATTTTCTATAAAATCTGATTCTTCAAAATCAAACAAGTAAGTTTGTACCCTGTTTCATTTATTATTAAAGCCTTTGCCGGCTGGACAACATCATTTCATGTCATTATTTAGCACAATTGGACCTGTTACCATTACCTGTAATAAACGCCTTGCCCCATACCTCGAACAGGAGGTAAAGGACTTGGGCTTTCAAATTCAGGAGACCTTTGTAACTGGGGTTAGGGTGAAAGCCAGTATCAACGATTGTATTCGTCTCAATCTCAATCTTTACTGCGCTAGTCAGGTTTTATATAGTTTGCAGCAATTTCAGGCGGCCAATGCGGATGACGTGTACAATCATCTGTTGAAAATAGATTGGGAAAATATAATCCCGGATCCTGGTTATTTTTCGGTGACCAGCAACGTTCAAAACCCAACCATCAATAATAATATGTTTGCGAATGTGCGGGTGAAAGATGCCATAGTGGATCGCTTACGCGAGAAACGTGGTACCCGGCCATCAACAGGTTCTGACCTTGTTGGAACGGTTATACATTTATTCTGGAAAAATGATTTTGCGGAGATTTTTATCGATACTGCCGGAGATTCTTTAGCGCGCCACGGATATCGGAAAATTCCGGGAAGGGCACCTATGTTAGAAGCTCTTGCATCGGGAACTATATTGGCAAGTCGCTGGGATAAAAAATCTCCTTTCGTGAATCCCATGTGTGGCTCTGGAACCTTAGCGATTGAGGCGGCTCTCATTGCGAGCAATAGTCGTCCGGGTTTATTCCGTGATAATTATGCCTTCATGCATTTACAAGGTTACGACGAAGAGGTATATTTCAAGGAACAGGATCGACTGGAAGATCAGATTATCGAAGTTCCGGGATTGAGAATACTGGCAACGGATTATAGTGATTTGGCCATCATGAATGCTAAAAAGAATGCGGTGGCAGCCGGTGTAGTCAATATGATTGAGTTCGATGTATGCGACTTTGCAGAAACAGAGGTTCCAAAGGGTGAAAAGGGGGTTTTCTTTGTCAATCCTGAATATGGAGACCGCCTCGGGGAAGTGGCAGAGCTGGAAGAAACCTATGGTCGTATTGGCGATTTTATGAAGCAAAAATGTGGAGGCTATTATGGATATGTTTTCACAGGAAACCTGGAACTAGCTAAAAAGATTGGCTTGAAGGCCAAACGGAGAATAGAATTCTATAATAGTAAAATTGATTGCCGTTTATTGGAATACGAACTTTATGAAGGCACTCGTTCCGTGAAATAATGTGGCATCATTTTGGTTGGGGTAATAACCTCACCAAATTAGATAGTTATGAAAACGGAACAGAATGCTCCGAAAGGAAAGAGCAATAAAAACGTCGAAAATAAAGACAATTTAGATAGTCGTCACAAGGAAGAGGAACTCGTAAAGGAGAATCATATTACTTCAAACGAAAAGGTGAAGCGAAGTAAAGCGAAATAGATGCAGTAAATTTTGGCCGGATGCTTTTAAATGGTATCCGGCCTTTTATGTATAATTAGCACGGCAGTGCGCAGGTGGTGTCCTGGTAACTTTCATGACCCACATAATCGTTAATCAATTTCTGTAATTTTACGATCTTGTTTGCGTTATAAGGCAGATCAAAAAGAATCGATATGAAAAGATATATTGGGCCACTACTTTGCTCTTTTATACTAATGTCTTGTGGCTGGTGGGGAAATACACCAAGTTTTAGTGATGATTTCATAACCTATACGATTAAATCAGGGTCGCATGAGGTGGAGAACAATACCAACGGCTTGTTTACTTCAAGTTCCATGCGGTTTCAGGCGATATTCGATGCAAGTTGTATATACCAAACACGAATTGCGGAGAATCAGAACGATATCAATAAGTTAATGGGCTTTTCAGATTGTAGCTCGCAGCATCAATCCAACAGCGCCCGATTTGGGTGGAATTGGCGTGAGAATGCACTACGTATATATGCCTACATATACGTGGACGGCCAGCGTCAGGAAAAAGAATTGGGAACCGCAGAATTGGATAAAATCCAAAGCTTTGGTATTAGAACGAGTGGAAACAGCTATATTTTCACCTACAACGGAACCGAAACGACCATGCCTCGCCACTGCTCTGGTGGAACGGGGATCTCCTACAAACTACTCCCCTACTTTGGCGGGGATGAATCGGCACCACAAGACATCCGCATCAAGATTCGCAATTTGTAAGTGTTTAAACATCATGTGGTTGAATGGAGAATTATTTAAATTTTGTAGAAATGCGCATCGACGCACAGCGATTAAATACTACAAATTATAGATCAAATTCGTGTGTAAAATATCGTACCAGTTAAAAACTGTGTATTTATTTCCTTAATAGAAATTGTATTCGCATTCATTTCTAGAATGAATTGGGGTAAATTATACATTTAAAGATATTTCTGCACAAGCAATTCGAAAGTTTTTCAGCTTTATTACTCTTTCCGTTTATTGATAAGTATCTAATTTATTCGAATCAATTTGGGTTTGTATTTAGTTGTATGTTACTGATCATGAGTAGTATAAGTTGTTTAGATGGGGCCGAAAGGAGTCACATCAGCAAGACGTATAGTGCGTAAGTCCTCAACGCCCCCCATTTTTCGCCTTCTTAATCACTATTACAAAACAATTCCGCTGCTCTTTAGGAACGATTTTATTCCTTTTGTAAGCAATCAAATGTGCTTTGGCAATCAAAGTGCCATATGCCAGGAGCGAATAGAAAAGATTCGCCTCCTGGAAACGGAAATTCTTTTATAGGTTCCAGAGATTAAGGGCTATACACACATCTATTTATACCTGTTTTAATGCGCTTCGATAACCCAGGATCTGGCTGTTGATATAATTTCTCAGATTCAGGGAGCCGTTCGTATAGCGTAACACGTAGAAAATGCTCACTTTACATGATTCTTATAGTAGACGACAGACCTGAAAATATACTTCCTCTTAAAAAAATTCTTGAGATAAATGGGTTTAAGACCGACACGGCTGAGTCTGGTGAGGAGGCGTTGAAGAAAGTTTTGTCTACAACATATTCGCTGATTATTCTGGATGTGCAAATGCCAGGCATGGATGGTTACGAAGTTGCCGAGGCTATATCTGGATTTGGCAAAGCAAAAGACACTCCTATCATTTTCTTGTCGGCTGTAAATCGCGAAAAACAGTTTATTACAAAAGGCTACGGCTCGGGAGGGATCGACTATCTCACCAAACCGGTTGATACAGATATTTTACTACTCAAGATTCGTACTTTCCAGCGGTTATACGAACAGCAGCAGGAGTTGAAGGCCATTCAGCAATCCTTACAACACGAAATTGAGAATAGAAAACAAACTGAAAAAGAACTGGCCGTTCGCGTTAAAGATTTACACTTTGTTTTAGAGTCTCTTCCCCAAATTGCATTTACCATGGATGGCAAAGGCATGATAGAATACGCCAATTCTCATTGGTTTAAGTATTCCGATGCCGTTAACGTATTTCCAGAAGTGCATGCTGATGACGCAAATATATTTCCATCATTTAAAGAACATCTGTCTAAAAACGAATCGTTTTCCAGTGCCATTCGTTTAAAAGAACGTAAAATGGGGGGATATAAACATTATTTATTGAAAGCGATTCCGGTTACTCAGCATGGCAGTACAACTCGTTGGGTCGCGACCTTTACAGATATTGAGCAGCAAAAACTGGCCAGCGACTTGCTGGAAAAACAAGTTATGATGCGGACCAAAGAACTTGTCGAAAAAAATGAAGAATTGGAGAATTCCAATCATGAACTTCAACAGTTTGCCTGGGTAGTATCTCATGACTTAAAGGAGCCTCTCCGTAAGATTCAAACGTTTAGTCATCTGTTAAAGGACAAATTTTTATCAGAAAATGAGGAGGCCCTCTCCTATCTGAATCGATCTATTGCCTCGTCTGCGCGGATGACGCAGTTGATTGGTGACTTACTTGATTATTCTAGGCTGTCGGTGGAAGCTAGTTTTGAACCTACCAATATCAATGACATCATATCAGATATTCTGATCGACTTCAATGATGTGATACTGGAAAGGAATATACAGCTTTCCATAGCTCCAGTACCTATTATTGAAGCCATTCCAAGTCAAATCAGGCAGGTATTTCAGAATTTGATTAGCAATGCATTTAAATTTTCCAGAAATAGAGAGATTCCTGTGGTGAAGATATATGCGGAACGGATTGAGGAGAAGAAAATTGAGAGTCGTGTTTCTGGGGAAGGACCGTTTTGCCGTATTGTTATTGAAGACAATGGAATTGGATTTGATGAGAAATTTCTGGACCGCATTTTTGTGATATTTCAGCGTCTGAATAATCTTAAGACTTATGAAGGAACGGGTATAGGACTTGCCATAGCCAAAAAGATTGTAGAAAAGCACAATGGACTTATATGGGCTCAAAGCAATGAAGGTGAAGGCGCACGGTTTATACTCGTATTACCCATTTCGGTAAACTAACCCTAGCATATAAACGCTCGACGACTTTTTGTAAAATGAAGAATAGATCAAATTCAATATTATTTCAACTTCAGATTGTATTTACCCTGTCCACCATTCTCCTGATTGTGAGTTTGGTGGGTTCTTATTATAGTATTAATAGGCTCATTTTACATTCATACCGTGTCAATCACACGAACGAGGTTCTGCTGG
>CALGRQ010000310.1 GCA_937880795.1 uncultured Dyadobacter sp.
ATGTTGACAGGGCAAGTACAAGAACTTCCGGGCTGTTAGCAAAACTCAAAAGCGTTGCCGGTCAATCTGCCATTATTGGCGGGTTGGTTGGTGGTGGTGTTATGGGTGTGATTGATAGTGCAGTGGCGCATGTAGGGGCTGGATATGATAAGACCGTAGGCGCTGCACAAAGGAAAGAATCCACAATGTTCACCTTAAATGAGTTGATGGGTAGTGGTGTGGCTGCAAAGTTGGTTACTGACATCACCAAATATGCACCGGCTCAAAGAGACGAATTAATTACATCGTCGCAAAAGTTGTCAGGGGCCGGTGTTCCGGCAGAAAAAATGATGGACACCTTAAAGGCACTTAACAACGTTGCTGCCATTACTAACACAAGGGTTGATGAACTGGCAATGATCCAGGCTAAAATCAAAGCTACCGGATATGTGCAGGGTGATGAGATCAATATGTTCAAAGAACGTGGTATTAACCTAAATCCTTATTTGGCTCAGGTAATGGGTGCTAAGGAGGGGGATATTGCAAAACTTCAATCCAAAGGAGCTATAACATACGAGATTTTTGACCGTGCAATGCAAGCTTTTGCGGGTACAGGTGGCCGGTTTGATGGAGCGGCAGAAAGAAAAGCTAAACTAACCGAAGGTAAAGAAGATGCCACGGGTGCGCGGTTTAATGCCATAATGGAAAGTTATGGTGATAAAATGCTTCCGTTTAAAAATAGTCTGTTAAATACCCTAATGGATGTTATGAGTGGTACAGGGCCGGTGGTAGAAATGTTCCAGAAGCTTTGGGGTGCTATAAGCCCAATATTTGAGGGTATTGGGGGGGTGTTGCAAAGCTTTGGAATTCTCAATAATGAATTCCAGGTAAGCCAGGGTGTTATTAACATCCTCACCTTCGCATGGGAGTATTTGACAAAGGTTTTTGAGATAATTGGCGGTGTTATTTGGGCTGTTTCTTATGCAATTGGCTGGCTCGTTGATAGCAAACTTGGGATTCTTATAGTTGGCATTTGGGGTGCAGTAAAAGCTTGGGGTGCTCTAAATGTGATTATGTCCATGAACCCTTTTGCCTTGGTTATTATCGGTATCGCTGCTGTTGTGGCTGGCATCATGTACGCTTGGGATAAATTCGACGGCTTCCGGGAAACAGTATTGCGGGTTTGGGAAACGGTTAAAAGTGTATTCGGGAATATTGGTCTGATCATTAAGACAATGATGACGGGTACGGTTGGTGATATGATTGACCTGGTTAAAAAGACGTGGAATGAGGGGTTAACCAACGGAGCAAATTCTGTAAATCAAGACCGCCAAGAGAGGCTAAATGAAAGACGAGCCGGACGCCGTGCAAGAGAAGGTAAAAACGGAGCGATTGGGGATTCTTCTTTTGCTCCAACTGTGCCAGGTGGTAGTGGCTCCCTTGCTGCTGCTGCCGGTTTAAATTCCACAGCTGGCAATTCCAAAAGTAGTTCAGTGGTAATCAATGTAAAGTCGCTAATAGAAAAGTCTGACATTACCATTAACGACTTCCAGGGCAATTACGATGAGCTTGAAAGTAAATTGATTGATACCCTTTTAAGGGTTGTTAACTCTGGCACACGTGCCGTAACAGCTTAATTAAATGCCTTTAAATATCCCATTAAACGGTGGAGGTACGCCTATAACCAAGGCGACAGTTGCGCAAACTGGTGTTCAAATGCAGATGCCTTTTTGGATTGGTGCCAATGATCGAGAATTGTGGCTATTGCCAATAGAACCTTTGGTGGCTGTGAGAGGACGTAATGTGATTACCAGACGCACGATTGCTAAAAAGAAAAACAAGGCAAAGGAAGGCTTTGGTAGCATAAAAGAGCTATGGGCTATTGACGACTATGAAGTTGTTATAACGGGCATGTTGAATGATCACACCCGGCCAGGCGAGCTGCCATCCGAAATGATTACGAAGCTTGACGGATTGGCGACATTGGGGAAGCCACTTGTAGTTCGTTGTGCATTATTAAATGCGCTGGGAGTAGGCATGATTGCCGTTGATGGATGGGAGTTTGAGCCCACACCAGGTATTAACGATCAATTCTATACACTCAGAGGATTTTCAGATCAGAATTTTAACCTTTTAATAGAGAAGTAAATGAAGCAAATCAGATTAGTAACAGCGCTATGTGCGCTCATGTTTTTAACCATTTTTAAGGCAGAAGCTATGTATAAGATGGATTTTGATATTTCGATCGGGAATTATCAGTTGCAGATTCTTGACAAGGTAACCGTTGAAACAAGTCAGGAGCTGCTTAGTGATTCGTGTCGAATTTCCATTCCTGGTATGGTTGCCAACGTAGCCATTCAAATGGAGGACCGGATAAAACGAGGGGATGTTGTTACAGTGAAGTTAGGCTATGATGGCGCGCTTGAAACAGAATTTAAAGGGTATTTAAAGGCTATATATCCGGGTAGTCCGATGGTTCTGGAATGTGAGGATAGTGTGTATTTATTCCGAAAAGACATAAAGAGTAAGATCCTGAAAAATGCAACGGTTAAAACGATACTTCAATATGTGTTAAATGAAGTTAACCCGCAGTTGAGTACACCGTTTAAGCTGGTTTCGGACCTTTCAAATGATAGTTATAAGTGGGACAGTTTTGTGATACACAATGCAACTGCTTTTGAGGTTTTGGATAAACTCAGGCAAGACTCAGGGCTTATGATTTATGCCAGGGATAACGAGTTGCATTACCATTTGGCCTATACTCAAAAAGCAGGCGAGGTAATCTATGATTTTGCAGTCAATATTGAGGATACGGATGATTTAAAATATGTGGTGGCCGCTGATGCTAAGGTGAAAATCAATGTGGTGGGTAAGACCAGTAAGGGGGCTAAAATTGAGGTTCATTCTGGTGAAGCTGGTGGAGATGAACGGACCATACAACGGCCAACAATCTCTGATAAAACAACGTTGGAAAACATCGCCAAGCAAGAGCGATTAAAACTAACGTATGACGGTTACCGTGGTGATATCCGAGGTTGGTTGATTCCCTATTGTACCACCGGGTATTCAGCAAAAATTAGGGACGAGGAATATCCGGCACGTGCGGGTACATATTATGTCCAGGGTACAAAGGTGGAGTTCAGTAAAGCCGGTGGTGTTCGTATCGTAAGTTTGGGTGGTAGGTTGAGTTGATATGAGTAAAAGACAGGCGTTATTGGACGCAATTTTCAACCGAGAAGATAGTGTACAGGTATACCAGGCTGAGGTGATCAGTGTTGAAGGGGACACTTGCACGGTTAAGCTAATTCCTTCTGGTTTGGAGGTTGATGAAGTTAAACTTCATGCTGATCCGGGTAATGCAAACAAGGTCGTTTTGTATCCAAAAAAGGGGAGTACTGTGCTGGTTGGTTGTATTGAGAATATTGTTGCCAATCTCTATATAGCGCAGGTTTCAGAGATTACGGGGTTTGATCTTTTAATAGGCAAAACAGCACTTGCGGGTGATGAAAACAACATGTTAATGCAGACCGAAAAGGGCAGCGTTTTCATGCAACCAGAAAAGCTTACAATTACCCAGGGGCAAACAAACGTAGAGCTTTCAGGCGGGAAAGTGAGCATAAAGAACGATCAAACAAGCCTTAAAGGGCTTTTTGATGATCTTTCAACCCTTATTCAAAACCTGAAAGTGGTCACGGCGCAAGGTCCGAGTACTGCCCTTTTTCCTGATACCTTGGCGGCTCTTACCCAGTTCAAGACTAAATACCCACTATTGTTGTCATGATTGATTTTAAGTTGGATGAAAACGGTGATCTTGACTTGTCGGCCAATGGGCTGGCAAGTCAGGAAAGTACGCTACAACACCAGGCCGATATTATTTGGGCTGAAAAAGGTTGGTGGCATTTTTCACCAACGTTGGGCGTAGGTCTGCAACAGTACCTGAACGAAAGTGACACGTTTCCCGGATTGGTTCAGGTGATCAGACAGGAGCTGGAACGTGATGGGCTTAGCGTTGAATCCGTTTCAATTGGCGTGGATGGGATTAATATAGAAGCTCAGTATTTATGAAAAAATACATCGTTTTGCCTGGGCAAAGTTTATTTGATATCGCAGTGTCGGAGTATGGCAACGTATCAGGTGTTTCCTGGTTGATAAGTGACAATAAACTTAATGGCCCTACCGATCGGATTTACCCAGGACAGGAGTTACTGATCAGACCAGACACGATTAACATGCGTGCACGACTTTACCTGACTGATCACCCCACTATTGCAACAATAACACATGAGGACCAGCCGGAAGGAATAGGGTTCTGGGCGTTGGAAGAATATACGGTGCAGTAGAAAAACATAATTTGGTTCAAAAGTTAAAACAGTCTTGCCGGGGTCAGCGGATTACCAGATCACGGCATCGACCGCTCAGGCTGACACGAATTACACAATCAAAATAATATTTTAATGAGAAGCTTAGAACAGATCATTGCTGAGCAGGATACCGCTTTACAACAATACCCAGAAATCACAACACCAGATAGTACTAGCGATGTATCATTTTACTCTCACATGCGTAAAATGTGGGCATTATTGGTTCAGCTCGTGGAAAGTGCTTGGAGTGACTTTCGCACCGAAATTGAGTTGAAGATTGCATTAACCCGTGTTGGCTCGTTGGCTTGGTACGTAGAGCAGGTAAAAGCCTTCCAGTATGGTGATCAAGTTTCTATTACTAACGGACAAACGGCTTATGACATATATGATCCTCAAAAACGGATCATTGCACAAGCAGCAGGATCGGAAGATTTGAACACAGGGCGTTTGACCTTACGAGCTGCAAAAAAAGGGTATGAGGGATTGGTGCCTCTTAATGGCGAAGAATTAGATGCTCTTAAAACCTATATTGGGAAGGTGAAATATGCGGGTGTTATTGTTGATGTATTGTCAATGAACGCTGATGAATTAAAAATTTCGGCAACAGTAAAGGTCGATAGACAAGTTTTTAGTACTACCGGGAATCTTCTTTCTGATAGTAGTCGATTACCGGTTCATGAAGCAATTGCAAAATACCTAGAATCAATACCCTACGATTCTGTATTGAGCAATACATCACTAACAGATGCTATTCAACAAGTTAAGGGAGTGAAAGATTTTACAATATCAACGTCATCCACCCGGAAAGCTGGCAACGTTGAATGGGAACTGTATAATAGGGAAGTTTTAAGCTCTGCCGGTCACTTGACGCTACATCCTGATTCCATTATTAATTTCATTTATTGATATGCTTGTAGATATTGAAAAGTACGTCCGGCAATTATTACCCCCCAACAGGAGATTGCCAAAGCATATTGGATTTGTAACGGCTTTATTTCGACCAATTGAAAGCCTGATTGAACAGTATAATAACTTTCAGTTCGATAGTCAATTTGATACCGGAACGCCTGGACAAGTCGCGGTGTTGGAATACATTTTACAAAGCTATGTGCATTCCAATATTAAAATATTGGGTGCTGATGGCGTTAGAATAGATTTTCGAGTATTGGTGCCAGCTGCGTTAACCTCTGCTGAAATAGCAGAAGTTACTCGAATATTAGAACGTTATCGGCTACGGTCAAAGAGGTTTGAAATATCTGTCGTGGCTGATTGGGGAAATGGTGGTGTAGATCCTGTATACAGCTTAAAATGGCTAAATGCGCCAACCATTATAAGTAATGAACATTCACCTTGGATACTATTATTTGGCGTTAATAAAGAAGGGCAATATCCAACAACTATTACCAACACTACTACCGGCACCGTTGTATTTGACGGCCCCATGAATTTTAATGGCACCGAACTATTTGATTTTTATCTACCGGAAGCAGGTAATTACCGTCTAACTGTTGGAGGATTATCTGCTACTGTGAAAGCGCAAGCGCCAAATCTTATAACTGCCAAACCAGAGTGGTTAGTTAAAGTGGCATTTACTTACGAACCGAATAGTCACGACTTCTCAAAATGGGTTGTGGCTACTGAGGACGTAGAAGTTATGATAACACCTAAAACTGGTTCGGTTATCAGTGGAACTACAACAGGTGGACTGGCATGGAATGGCACTACTTACATTGCTGGTACAACGGATTGGGCTGCACCTTTTAGTGAGGTGTTTCGAGCGAACCCAACAAGTTTTGGTATTGGGGGAATAGTCCCCGGAGACTATACAGGTAAGATCAGAAGACAGGCTTTTCCCGAAGAGATCTTTGTTTACAACTTCACGGTCACAGCAACAGCTGTCAACCAACCGCAAGAGATTTCCTTGATAACAATTGACCCAGGAACTGTATGTGAACTAGGGCCTACTTTTGCGGGTACTGTAACGGTAACTTCAACACGAGCTGATTGGGGTATTGATGCCCGTAGTGTTTACGCATTAAACATGCGCATAACACAGGCAGGGGCGGTGCTAAGATCTGCAACTATTTCAATGGTAAATGAGGCCGGTCAAGCGGTTTTTAACCCAAGTAACCGCCCATATTGGTTATTTGCTGAGCTTGCACCTGGTACTTATAATTTAGAAATGGAGGGAGGTAGTTGTTCGAGTCCAGTTGTGTCAAGACAGTTTACCATAGCTGGTACTATTACCCCTACCGATCCTGGCGGTCCTGTGTTACCAGATGCTGAATTACTAGGCACATACAGTCAGATTGTAGGTGATCATAAGTTTACCTATAATAAATCAGTTGGTATGTCTATAGCAATCAACTCTGATAAGACAATTACTGTTAACACTCCTGGTATTGACCGAACACAAGTGCCCAATAAATTGAATGGTGACAATGTATTCTACTACATTGATTATAAACCATTTTGTGACGGGGAATATACGGGCTCACCAACGTACCGAACTTTCGAGAATATTTATCTGCCTCCTGGGGAGCCTGGTGAAACATTGGAATATACCATTCGACAACTAAAATGTAAGGCTGATAAGATCCAAACGTTGAGTCAGCTTATTGAACGAGCGTCGGGGTATCCTTTGGATAACGGGGTAAACAAATACAATGTTCGGGTTTCAGAAATCACAGTTTCGATAGAAAAAATATGAAAGTACCAGTAACCAATGAATTCCTGTGGCCAAACTATGGCAAAAACAGGTCTTTTCACCCCAAAAAGCATCTTGCGTATGAGTCTAAGAATCATGGAGATTCTCCCGCAAAAATGCATTTAAAGGGTGTTCATACCCAGTTGGATTATTTTAAACCTGAGCGCACGGCTACTGAACATTTTCCAGAAAATGCACAACCCTATACATTTAGAACGCTCAAATGGGGATGGGATGGACTACCTAAATTCACGGATCAGCAGCTATACGATGCAATTCGCAGCATGATTTACCAGTTTGGCTGGACGAAGAAAAGCATGATCACGGACGAATACCCTGAAAATGCCCAGGGTTTTGATCCTACTATTTACGAAAGAATGTATTTCGCGTATAAAGGTGCATTAGATAAGTTTCGTGAAACCGAGCCAAATTTATCGGTGAGAGATACAGGGCTCTTTGGAAGCTATGGTATAGATGATTTTATGAACCTAGTCAATCGCTTCTGGCTCTATGGTAATTATCAAACAGCATTAGAAGCCCTGACTACACATGTACACCACGGTCCCAATCTTAGTTCGGGCGGTTGGGGTGGTGATGTTTCTTTCTACGTTTCGAGGCAATTTGAGGTTCGTAATGTGAATGTGTCCTACTATATGTACCACGGTAATCGTTTTATACCGTATGAATTGCTATTTCATAATGAAAGGATTAAGGTAGGAACGAAGACCTATCAAAATCAGGATAGAGAAGTGGACTGGATTGTGTTTACTACGCCAGATATTCAAAGTCTTGTTATTGGTACAGATGGAAGCCAGGCCGGTATAGAAGAGGCGCGAGAAGGTGATTTACTTCAATTTCCCAATGGTGTAATAGAGGCATTTAACGGCCCGGCAATGGCGGGTGAATACCGTACATTGGGATATTGGGCTACAATTATTTGCAGAGGAGTATTGGTTTGGGGGGAAAGTAGCCGGGGGAGAGATTGGAGTAAATTGGGGCATCACAATCGTGCGGTTGGTCATGTTAACTGGACCCCTACCGGCGGAAGCACAGAGACATATGTTCCAGGACAAAACGGAGCTCCGCAAAGGGATGAGGATCAAGGTGTATGCAGTAGACAAGGTACTTGTAGCGATTCCTTATATGCGGGTTATGAAAAGGCTCTAGAGTATGAAGGTTTCACTGATACCTTATATTTTGCCAATTATACAAGCTCATTAGGATCATTTACGGCACAACCGGGAGCAGCGGGATTGCATCTAAATGGCTTCGGTCCATTGAATATGGGTTTAATGTGCATGAAACATGCGCTTGACCAAAGGAAGGGGATTGCTCTTATAGGTATTGGTCCATCTGGTAGATCTGCTCATTATTACAATGGATTTTTATCTCAACATGAGTTTGAGGACAATGTTACATTAACGTATGCTGGTCAGAGTATCAATTTAGGTCGTGTGTATGGCCGTCAAACAGTAACCAAGAAATTTTAACATGGCGAAGCAAATTATTTCATACCTCAAAACGAGGTTTTTAACGGGAAATAAACCTAATCAATCGGATTATCATGATGTGTTTGATTCATATGTTCATAAGGATGAGATTGAGGAAATTAATGCAGCTCAAATTGATGCGAGAATAGCAAATTATGACGGTGCATTAAAAGAAATTACACCAGGTACAATAGATACTCTGGGTGATGTACTTCAGGTATTGGGTGGATTTGACACATCGGATGATTTAGCGTCAATGATCGCAGGGGTAAATGGAAGCATTTTGTGGGAGAATATTCAAAATAAGCCTGGTGCTTCGGGTGTTTTGTGGAATGCGCAATCAATCTCTCTCGATGATCGCGTGTCTGATGGTCCAGATTTAGTTCAACCTGGTCAGCTCATGAGTAAGTCTGTTATTCGTGACTACGGCAAGATTGGCGTTAACAAAAAAACAGTAGTATTAGATCTGGTTGTAACTAAGTTCAAAGTACCTGTAATAGGATCTGGATCAATAACGGAGAGTTATGCTACATTTATAAGAAGTGTAACAATTGGTATCGATCCTTGGGTTAATATTCAGTAAGTATGAGAAGGGTATTAATTGTCAATCGTTGCGGCCTGTTATCTGCTTTGCCTACACTTGCTGAGTATCAGGCCATGCAGTTCATCACAGATGACATGTTAAAAGGCATCGTAGAGGTCAGTGATGATGTTGCGAATATGATTTACGGGCAGCTGGGAAGGGTAAAAGTTCTTGCACCAATGCTACCCAAGGCGAATGAGTCGGATTGCCTATATGTAGCGATTGTAGGGGGGCGACTTATATTGGTAGAGCACCAAAGACCCAACATAAAGGTACAAAAAAAGGTTGGTTTTATAAAGAAGTCAAGGGGGTATTTTGGTCGAATTTTTAACAAAAAATAGCATGTACGACAGGACAGATTTTAACCAGGTTATTGAGGAAAAACTGAGGAATATTGGCATTTTAGTAGAGGAGGCAAAAGGTGAAGGGAGAGACAGTATCTTATTCCCATTTTTCATACCGAACGACAAAAGGAAGCATTTTGAAGGCTTTAAGGGTGAGATTATAGCAAAATTGAAAGAGAAAGACTATCACGTGACCAATTTCCTCCCAGACTTTAAGCCAAGCTTCAATGGCGTTATTAAGGAGATTTTCATTGCCTGGTCAGATGCTGGCCGGAAGACTGGCGAGGCTTCGGGTTACGAGTTTAAATAGGCGGTTTAAATGTTGTTTAAATAGTGCTTAAAAGGCTGCTGCTTGGTAGCCTTTTTTCTTGAGATAGTGCAAAGGCTGGGAGGTGCTAGTTTTTTACATTTGGAATTGTGGTTTTTGACTTTTGGTTTTGTGGTTCAAT
>CALGRQ010000311.1 GCA_937880795.1 uncultured Dyadobacter sp.
GGGTAATTCCTGCTCCCAACTCACCCGCCAAACCGATACCGGCTATAAACCGCAGAACCATATAGGTGGTGGGATCTTGTACAAATCCACAGGCAATATTGGCCAGGGAATAAGTAATGATAGAGCCAAATAAAACCGATAAACGGCCCTTTTTATCCCCTAATACACCCCATAAAATTCCTCCCAGCAACAAGCCGGTCATTTGCCAGTTTAGAATACTGGCTCCCACATGTGAGATTTCTTCTTCCGAAAGACCCAAATCTGTCAAACTGGGAATACGAACGATTCCAAACAGCAGCAAATCATAAATATCAACGAAATACCCCAACGCCGCCACAATGACGGGAGCACTAAATAGATGTGAAAAATTAGAACGAGGTTTAGCAGAAACAGTCATTGAAAATTATTAATGGGTAATTAGGAATATTAACATCAGGCAGTACTTCAATTCTGGAGTAATTTCCAAAACTATCATTTGCCATGTAAAAAATACAAATAGTGACAAATTATCCATTCCGGACAATTTTCAGGATGCAAAAATAGACATAACCCGCACATAATATTAGTAAATCAATAAATAAACAAAATTTAATACAGGTGCAGAAACAAAATTGGATAGCCATCACGATGAACTATCCAATTTGCGACTGTTCTTATACTGGGGCTGGACAACTGTTCGTCTGTCTATCAACGCGTCCTCCCACCTTTACATTTCTAAGGTTTATACTCCAAGCGCTGGTTGTCTTTCAGTAATTGCGCTCTCAATTTGGAGTAGTCCACCTCCTGCACGCTGGTTTTATGATCAATGGCCAAAATGGCCGCCGAAGCCGCACTTTGCCCCAAAATCATGAACACAGGTTCCATCCGAATAGAACCAAATGCAATGTGTGAGCTGGACATACAAACCGGAACGAGCAGGTTTTCGCAATCCTCCTTCTTAGGAACCAGCGAACCATACGATATACTATAAGGTACTTTGGCATGAACACCTATATCGCCTTCATTCTGAACAAAACCGTCGTCCTTTACATAACGTTGCGCATTGTGTGAATCCAAAGAATAAGAACCCATACCCACCGACTGGTTAACAGCCTTTTTGCTTAATGTTTCGTTTTCGGTCATCACTTCCATCCCAATCATTCGGCGTGCTTCACGGATGTATAGCTGATGTGGCCAGCCGCCGTTATCCTTAAACTCGTCCTTGGGCAATCCCCATTTATTCATTTCGGCCCGAACCGAAGCTGGTACCGCTTCGTCATTGCTCAAATAATACATAAGCCCTTTCTGGTATAGCTCATGCGCTTTGATAATCTCCTTGCGACGCTCATACGAAGCCTCGGGATAATCGTAGTTTTGACCAATGAAATCAGTACTGAATGGTCCATGATTGTTCGTATCCGTTTTTTTATTAGGAATAGGATCATACTTTTCGAAAGTTTCGGGCCATCCGGCTTTATATACCCGGGCTAATAGTTCATATTTCGAGCGGTCGTATCCCTCAGGTTTAGGGAATGGAATTCTGTTATCAGGATTGGAGGACAAGCACATACGGAAACAATAGGCCTGTATTTCATCATCTCCATCACCATTTTTACCAATTTTCTCATCAGATACATACGGAAGCAGTCCACTTTTGGGATCGCCTTCCACCACATACGGACTTATGTTTTTCATGAAATAATGTTTATGCTGAAAAACACCGGCCTGAATACCATTCCAGGTTTCGTTGTATACCGAGTTTGCTTCACGTCCCACATGGTATTTCACCTTTGCAGATGCCATCAAATCACCTTCATAGGTGGCATCAATAAACATTTTACCCTTATATACCTTCCCACTAAGTGTTTTGATAGAAACAATACGGCCGTTCTTTTTTTCGACACCCTTTTCCCGATCTAACCACTCGTCCCTGTATATTTTCAGGTTGTTTTCCTGGACAAAATCTTCAAAAACCTTTTCCGCTATACGAGGTTCAAAAATCCACATCGTGCGCTCGGCTCCATCCATGGCGGGTGTTCCCTGGCCTTTGTTACCGTACTCTTCCTTCTTTTGCCATTTCCAGGTTTCAGGTTTATCATAATACATGTATACCCGGTGATAAAACTCGCGCGCCAATCCACCAATCACGGATTTATTACCTGTATCTGTAAAGCCCAAGCCACCAGACGACAGCCCACCCAAATGTTTATCGGGAGATACAACAATGACCGTCTTACCCTGCTTCACCACCTGCACCGCCGCCGTTACTGCCGCGGATGTTCCGCCGTAGACGATGACGTCGGCCTGGAAAACGTCTTCCTTTTTCTCATTGGCTCCGCAAGAAATCAAACTAAAGAAAAACACAAAAATTAAATACGTGAGATTAAGCTTCATTTCAATTTGAGGTTTAGTGAAATTTTATTTGAAACTAGGGACCAACATAACAGCATCTGCAAAAACCGTCCCTTTTGCATGCTTATTCGATATTTCGACAAAAGCCGGATCTCCTTTCTTGAAATCGTAATTGCCTACAAAAACCCATTCACCAGAAGTTTGCCCAATTACAACCACATCGGCAGTTTTAATCGTAATTTCCTTTTCCATCTGTCCATTAGATACTTTTAATGGCACGATATCCGCTAAACCTTTCAACTTTGGTAAATATATATAGGCTGCATAATTCCCGCTGGTGGTAATGCGTGGATGAAATTGAACCGATTGTGTTTCCTGATGGGTAGAATCCGACGTCAGTAGTGATGGCCCAAAACCACCTCTTTTAGAGGGCTTCCATGGCCCCGAAATA
>CALGRQ010000312.1 GCA_937880795.1 uncultured Dyadobacter sp.
GCATGCGGGCCGCTGATATGGATTCCTTATTACCAAACTTATTGGTTTGAATGTCTTCCACAATAACTTCTCTGAGTTGTGTATAGGCAGCTTCAACTGTTATCGTTCCAATATTGAAGGCTTGATTTTTGGAGAGTGTAACCTCTTGCTTATTGGCCGTATATCCTGCATAGGTAACCGCAAATGTGTATTGCCCAGCAGGGGCGGCGAAGGTGAAATGACCATTTTCATCCGCCATAGTTCCATATCGCGTATTAAGGAATAATACTGTGGCAAAGGGAAGAGGTTGGCTATCTGTAGTTTTTACAGTCCCTTTGATGGTCGTTTGTTCAGTTGTTTGAGCGAATGAATTAGTAAATAACAAGTTGAAAATGAATATAATATTATATATCACAATCCACTTGCCTGTAAAAGTATGGCTCATGTTTTTGTTTAGATTAATTAAAAATAATAATTTCGCAAAAATAGAAACAGAGGCTTATAATAAAATACCGTCAAACGGATAAAAAATGCCGCCAAACGGATTATTGCTTGTGACATTAATTTGCAACAATTGTATATGTCAGGTCAAACATTTAATGAGCTTACGTTTATAGGGTGCCTGGATCGAAGGATTTTGCCATTGCCGCTCGAAAATGCCAGTCTCTTGCCTCAACTTTCTGAGGTTGGTTGTGAGGTTTTTCATGAGAGCATTAAGGTTTGGTATAGTACCCCACAATTTTTGGGCAATATTGGGGTACTACCTCCACTTTCTTTTCCTGCATTAGAAATGCAGTTCGAATTTGATACGGATATTTTATCTAGCGTTACTGGACGTAGCATGCTCCCTACGTTTACAAAAGAAGGTAAGTGCACATATGTATACATGCAAGGCGGGGAAGAAATCGATAGAGAGGTCGCCACCAAGGGTTATACGTTACACATTCTTTGGGAGGAAGAATATATCAGACAAAAGCTAGGGGCTGATTTTAAACAACGTTTCTTGCAACTAAATAAAGATAGCCCCACTAGAGCATGCAATACCTTGTGTTGTAGGCAGCAGATAAGGCCTGCCGTTATCCAAATCATCATGGATTATTTTAAATGTAGACTATCAGGTGATCTCCGTAAGTTGTATTTAGAATCTAAAATCACTGAGTTGCTCGTTTTGCAACTGGATGGTCTCGAACGGGTTATAGATACAAAAGATGGTACAGGCTTAAATAATAGAGATATAACCCAGCTTGAATACGTATACGGCTTGTTGACCAACCACCCGGAAAGATCGTATTCTATTTCACAAATATCCGAGTTGACGGGGTTAAATGAGTTTAAGCTAAAAATGGGGTTTAAGGCATTGTATAGCTTGTCGGTGATGCAGTTCCTGACTGAGGTTCGTCTTCAAAAAGCAAAAAGGATGCTCCTTGAAAGTGATCTGTCAATATCGGAAATTGCTTTTTCTGTATCCTATAAAAATCCTCAGCATTTCACGACCGCTTTTAAACGTAAATTCGGAATTCTGCCGAAATCGCTTCGGCCGAGGGGAGGTTTTTAAACCTTATTTCTTTTGAGACAGGATATTTCAGCATGATGGGTCTTTTCTTAGGCGTATAATATCGTTTCCATTTTAAGTAGTATTGGGATGCCCAGAATTTTAGTTCTATGTCTGTTTATATTGAGTTCTTGCCTTGTTCAAGCTCAGCAAAAAACCAACCTCTCTATCGTTTTTATCGGTAACAGTATTACGCAGGGCAAGGGAGGGGAGCGTGGATTACCTCCGCCTACACATGCCATAAACTATTTAAAGGAACAGAAACGAATAGGTGATGTAGCTTTTGTTAATGTGGGCAGAAGTGGTTCTACTACGGTTGATTGGCTTCCTGCTTCTGAGAAATTTTTTGTATTAGCCACCAAGGCTGCTGATAGTCTGTATGCGTTAAAAGATCACCAATTGCTGTTCTCCATGAAACTGGGAACCAACGATAGTGCTATTCAGGGACCCAATGGAGCTCCTGTTTCTCCTGAAGTATATAGCAGTAATCTTGAGACGATTATTTCTGCTTTACTAAGCCGGTATCCGGGAAGTAAAGTAGTCATTCATCATCCGATATGGTATAGTGAGAATACCTATAATCGTTCGAAGTACTTAAAGGAAGGGTTGGAACGACTCAAAAGTTACAGACCTGAAATTGATGCGTTGGTTGCGACCTATAAAACCTCAGAGTCAGGTAGGGTTTTAAAAGGAGATACCAAAGCATTCAAATATTTTAAGAAGAATGCGGAGAAGTTGTTTAAGCCTGAAAACGGACAAGCCGGGACCTTTTACCTGCATCCCAATGAAGTTGGTGTGAAGGTTTTGGGAACCTACTGGGGGAAGGCGATTGAAAGGATCGTTCAATAAAAAAGAGAGCCGGGTTGGAAAATTCTCCATCCTGGCTCTCTAATAGGGTATTTCTATATTAGCGAACTACCAATATCTGAGTCACTTGCATGCTTTTATCATTGTATATAACACGTACCATGTATTTTCCGGCAGGTAATGCTTGAATGTTTACTTCATTACCGTTGATTTTACCTGGGTTCAGGGCGATCTTTCCGTTCAGATTGTAAATGAACACATTCTTTACGCCTGAGGTATTTTCTTCCGAAATGAAAAGTTTGTCAGAAGCAGGGTTCGGGAATACATAAGTTGCTGGTTGGGCACCTTTTTCGGTGTATATACTTTTTATCGTACTGAATGCGAAAGTTCCATCCAGATCAATCATTTTAAGTCGGTAGTATACCATTTTCGCACCGGCCAGGTTGTCGCTGAACTGATATTGGCTGCCTTTTTCATTTTGCCCCTGTACGTTTACCGTTCCAATTTTGGTCCAGTTTTTCGCATTTAAACTGCGCTCAATTTCAAATTTTTCACTATTAACTTCAGAAGTAGTTTCCCAAGAAATGTTCACCAACTGGCCTTCCAAAAGAACATTGAATTTCGTTAAATGTACAGGAAGTGGGTTTACAGTAGGTACAATGTATAAGCTTGTGTGACCAGGAGGTACGGAGTCAAAACCTTTTGGGTTTCCATCCGGATCTTCGCTGTAAAACGTCATCGGATGTTCCGGGTCATTGTTTCCGAAAGATCCACCAGTATTAATGTTGGCTTCATTACCAGGGGTGACAATCAAAGTTCCATCGGTACCGGTAACTGGCTTGTTGATATCAAGCTGACCATTTACAATTAGGATCCCGCCATCGTAATTAACTTGTCCGTTAATTTGGGCAGGACCAGTTACTTTAATTACGCTACCGGTTTTAAGTTGGAAGTCGGTGGTTGATTTATCACCAACAATAAATTGGCAACTTGGAAATCCGGCAGCTCCGGAAGTTACACCACACTGCGTTTCTATGGTACCACGGTTGGTAAGTGCTCCGTGTTGGTAAAACACACCTTGGATAAATACCTGTCCTTCATTAAGAAAAGGCTTTGTATGGCTGTTTTCCAAGTGGGTAGCGTCTATGATTCCTTTGTTGGTGATCAAGGCTTCATGAAACTTAAGTAGAGAGTTGTCTCCGCCACGGGCGATAACTCTTGAGGTAGCGGTTGCATTGTCAAGGTTCGCTTGTACTTCAATATTACCATTGGCGGTAAACTCCACAGTACCCGAATTATTGATCGTGTATTGACGTGGAACGCTGCTGCCGCTAAACTCAAGTTTACCACCATCATGTACATTTAAGGTAATGTTTCCATTTCCGGCTAATTGTGAAGTTTTGAAGGTGCCATATACGTCAAAGACAAGATCAGAGTAGTTAGACTGTCCTCCGGTAGGTGTCCAGGTGGCGCCGGGTGCAATACAAATTTTATTGCCCGAGCCGTTCACATTATTGATTCCTAAGGTGGAGTTTCCTGTGATACAAATGGTTTGGTTTCCGTTCAAGTCGGTGGTGCCACTGGATCCTTCGCCATAGGATGCAGTACAGCTTGTACATTGGCCAAAAGATTGGCTCAGATGCCCCCCGAGTAGGAAGGAGGTGATCATTGCGGTTTTAAAAAAAGTAGAGATTTTCATATGTGTTAGATGATATGGGGTTAAGTTTTTAAAATGGATTATTGATTAGAAATAGTGATAGGCATGGAAAAGATATTGTTTGACTTGTCTTTTTCTAGATATATTCCGGTAGGGTCTATCTCAATTTCAAGATGGTATATCCCGGACTTTAAGCCCTTGGGGAGTTGAATGTGTTGGCCTTCGAAATGCAGACCGTAGGTGTCGTAAGCCCCTACACTTATTCCCTGACTAGCTCCCGGAGTATTGCAGTGTACGTATTTGCCCAATCCGTAATTGGGGAGTGTTTTGTCGCCATATACCTGGTCGCGGTAGGCACAAAGGCTGTCAGCGTTGTTGCAGACGCCGGAGTCGAATAGGCAAAAACTAATTTTACGTCCTTTGGCAACAGCTATATTTTTGGATATTCCGTCATCACCTTTCTGAACCAGCCGGAATTCCACCCAGTCGTCGGTATGATAATGGTTATGGCCCGGAAGATCTTCGTAGTAATTGGTGCCTGCGAGGCGATCCTTATATTTTATCTTTTCACCATCCTTTTGATAAATTCTTTGAAAGACCTTTTGTCGTGCATGGCTTCCATCATCACATATAATGGAGGAGTCGGCAACGGCTTCATCACCGCAGAACCAGCTATTGTTGCCATAGGTCTCTATGGGGCCATCTCCAATGTTGGCAATGGATACTGCAAAACGCAGTTGCCCTGGGTAGTTGGGATGGTTATGTGGATACTCTTTTACTTGCTGCTTTGTAAAAGCAGGTAAAACGATCAAATCGGGTAATAAATCACAATTTTGACTTCCATCGGGGCATTTACACGCAATTCCGTTGTCTAATCTGCACGGTGTTTCGCCATCGCCCGGTGTAGGATTATTTTCAAATGTGATATTGAGCTGGGTTAGCGATCCTTTATTTTCAGCCCTAAGATCCTGGATGAGTAAGTACCAGGTTCCGTTTGGATTTTGGCCATTATTCAAAAATGTTAAACGACCATCTGGAATATATTCACCTGTAAAGGGTGATTCTGCCTGATGTACGTAACCTGACATACCGTTTGAGCGAAAACAGGTGCTATAATAGCCTGATCCTGTATCGCCACCATTGCGATTGGTGAGCCATATGCTTGTCCCATCCGGACTGAGTAACTCAATTTTTAGATCAGAAACTTTTGGGTGACTGATATTTAAACAGATTTTCGCTATACCAAAATTGCTGTCGATGCGGTTGGGTAAGCCTTTTACCTTAATCGGGAAAGAATCCACGACATAACCTTCCTGTTTATCCTTAATGGTTCCTCCTTTTCCTGTGAAAACTTGTGCATACAGCTGGTTACTTAGCAGTAATAGGAGAAAAAGTATTGTTTTGTTAATCACAGTTTAATAATATTTCTTAAATGCTGATGAGATCATAAAACGTATCGCAAAGGGCATTTTATACCCTATAAGTAGGCTTCGATCAAAGACAAATGTTTTGAAAATTTTGTAGATGTAAATGGTATTTTAGTAATACACAAGATGAAACAATATCAAATTGTATAGAATAAATACTTAGACATTGCCCGTCATGATCGCATCATGTTAATCAATTTCCTTCGACAAAATTGATATTGTTTTTACCCTTTCGCAAAAAATAATTCTTAAATAGTTGATTTTTGTCAAGAATTTGATGGTTAATTGTCTAAATTTGAATTAGTTGATAAGTCAGTCGTTGATATAAAAATTTCATACGATAAAAATTTTTCTATAAAAATGACGAAAGTCATGTTTTGTATAATTCATACAAATAGTTATTAAAATGATTCATTATTTTCCCTACCTGAAACAGAATATAGGTCTGAATAGAGTTTCGGATTCAATTCTAAGAAAAATGCTATCTTATGCTAAGGTGAGGACGTTTTCTCCTAAGGAAAACCTGGTTGGAGATGGTGTAGAATCGGGTCGTATTTATTTCATTGTGAAGGGAATAGTAAAAGGATTGTTTACACATTTGGAAGAGCAAGTCTGCTCTCGGCTCTATAAGGCAGGGGATGTGGTTAGTGATTATAGTTCACTGGAAATTAATCAGCATAATGCCTATCATGTGGAGTGCGTGGGGTATGTTACCGCGCTTTATTTGGACCGGGAAGATTTCTATCATTTGATGGAAGAACAAACAGGATTAAAGCAATTGTATTTGGAGAATTTATCCAACGAAATTTATAAATACGAGTTGCGCGTGAGGGGGTTACTGTGTTATTCTGCAAAAGAAAGGTACCTCAAATTTGTAGAGTATTTTGGGGAATATATCTCATGCCTTTCTCAAAAAGATATTGCTTCTTATTTAGCCATGAAGCCTGAAACATTAAGCAGAATTAAAAAGTCTTTAAACGGCTAATGGCTGCTTTGTTTTGATGGATTAAGGGATTTTTATGACCGTGAATTTATTTTTCAAGTTAGGAATATAGAATGCTGACAATTAGAACACTTGAGTCCACGAGTATGTCGGAGATAGCCAATACATTTAATAGGGCTTTTTCAGATTATTTTGTTCCGTTTCAGGTGGATCAGCATTATTTATACGGGCGGTGGAAAGCTGCCCGGGTTGACTATTCGCTGTCGGTGGGTGCTTTTGAAGAGGATGAGCTGGTGGGTTTTATCATATTTGGAGTCGATTCGGTAGGAGGCGTGATGACGGCGCACAATGCGGCGACTGGTGTTGTCCCTGAATGCCGTGGTAGAAGGCTTGTTGCAATGATGTATCAAACTGCGTTGCCCTTGCTTCGCAGGGCTGGCGTTAAACGATCAACACTGGAGGTGATTACGGAGAACGATAAGGCCATTAAGGCGTATGCTGCTGCGGGTTATTCCGTTTGTCGGACGCTGTTATGCTTTGCCGGCTCGCTTACCTCGAGTATGGGTAGTGCCCACGAGGTTCAAAGGAGTGAAAGCGTTTTTGTGGATACGCCCGAAGGTTTCTCGGTTTATCCGCAGACGTGGGAATTGTCCGATGAGGCACTTCGCATTGCTGCAAATGATTATGAATGCTGGTATATAGCGCAAGAGGGGGATTTAACGGCGTTCGCCGTGTTTAACAGCGCAACGGGATTTGTCGCCAGACTTGGGTTTGCTGATGGGGTTATGGAAGCATATGGACCTTCTCTCCTGGCTCATATTGGAGCCGTAGCAGGTCATGTTAAAATCAATAATGTGGATGATACGGCAACCGAGTTGGTTTCATTGCTGCGAAATTTGGGCTTGAAAAATCCAATCAACCAATATGAAATGTATATGAAATTAGAGAGTTCGGGCGCAGCGGCAGATTGAAGTAGGGCTTAAAGCAATTTTTTTGGTGCATCTTTTTCAAAATCAACAAAAATGTTAATCCAAATTGCCCGCGCCAAACGTATAATAACCGGCTGCAATGAAAACAGGATTACACTGATGACTACAAAAAACAAGTTCATCTCCATTTTTAGGTATGCCAATAGAAAAATGGAGAGGATGGTCATGATCACTATAACGATAGGGAAACTGGTCCAGAGCGCGCCGATGTAAAATCCTGGTTCAATTTTAAAATCCTGATTGCAAACCGGACAACGTTCGGGCATGTGGAGGGAGTCTTTAAAGCTATACGGATTACGTTTAGTAAATAAACTCCCCTTGTGACACCGCGGGCATTTTAGTCTGACTACGCTATATAACTTGGACATAGTAATTCAGCTAAAAATCACTCGAAATACGTAAAGTTTCGGCACTCATTCGCTTAATCAAACTTATATTTTTTTGATAGGTTTAAGTCCTGCCATGGCCTTTGTTCCAATGCTGGGGAGCGTGGAAGGTACTTTTAATAAACTGCCTTCTTGTTTCGGGTATTCTTTAAAGTTGACCAAATAGCGGTCCACAATAAAATCGACTTCCCGTTCGAAGTTTATTTGAGATTGTCCTTCATATGCCGATAAGTCGTAAAGTTTTTTATGCCAAATCGCCGCATCTAAGTTGGCTTCAAGTGTGTATAAATTTTGAAATCCCTCATCAAATTTGAAAAGAATTCCTTTTTCTGCATTGGCTATCAGGCTTTCAGGTTGGCCTGTAAGCGTAATAGGCATATAGGTTTCTTTTTCATGGACAAAGCCTCCATGAAAGTTCTTGATATATTCTCGCATCTTTCTTGGGGCGTTGCCGACGTTTAATACATCTACCAGTAAAATTTGGCTTGCTGAATGAAACTGGCCCAGGTTAATGATGAGGGGTAAGGACGAAATTCTAATCATTGTGATAAAATGTTATGAGGTGCAACAGCCCACGAAGCAGGGTTTTGTCCGTGTAGTTTATATAGTCTTCATATAAGCTGAAACGCCTGTTGTATGGTCATGTAACTAATTTTTGCCAAAAGTAATTCGGATGGTGAAGATTTACATGTTTTTTATAGATGACGTAAAAACAAAAAAAAGAGAAACCAGTGATTCCTCTTTTTAATCTCAACTTAACCCTTAATAATTCTTTACTTGATGGATGAGGTTAGCTTTAACCCCGTAATTGCTGCTTTTTGCTCAGGACTGTATTGTTGCTCCTTGGTAGGTTTGGCTTCTTGAGGCGATGGTGCTTCAATGGCCGGCTGTGAATGAGGCAATGTGTTTTCTATGTTTGCGCCTGGTTTATCTTCTGTGTTTTTGGCAATGGTGGCTGTGGTTGTTAATGCCAAAGTCAATGCGAATACTGTTGCTATCTTTTTCATGCTATATAAAGTCTATTTCTTGTAATTGTCTAATTTGATAATACAAATGTAGTTTGAATGTATTTTGTTTTATTACAAATTGGTAAGAGCGATAGTTTGTAATTATGAGTGGTTTTTATTGATGATGAATAGATTGTTTCTTTGTAGTGGTGTTTTTATATTGATTTAGTACTATTTGAATTGTGATCCGTTGTTGGTGTTATAATTGGTAAAGTACAATATGTGTATTGGCTATTTGAGGGTTTTTAATACGGGTTGAAGTGTATCAATTCCATTTTAAAAATGGTTCACATAGGTTTTTGCCTATTTTTGCCCGTATGGCTACTAACATAAACCTTAAATCCTTCCAAGAATTTCTCAAATCGGGATCTTTGGGAGGTATGATACTGATTGCGTGCGTTATTTTATCGCTGGGTATAGCGAATTCACCATGGGGTGGGGCGTTTGAGCACCTACTAAACACCGAGGTAGGTTTTGAAACAGCTGATGTGCAGCTTCGCTATTCCGTGATCCAATGGATCAATGACGGGTTGATGGCGATTTTCTTCCTAATGGTAGGACTGGAAATTAAGCGAGAGCTGGTGGAGGGGGAGTTGTCGTCTTTCAAAAAAGCGTCTTTGCCGGTTTTTGCGGCCTTAGGAGGGGTTATGGTTCCAGCGGGTATATATACTGTATTGAACATGGGTACGCATACCGCACCCGGTTGGGGTATTCCGATGGCCACCGATATTGCTTTTGCCATTGCCATTGTAACCATGTTAGGCAAAAAGGTGCCCGCCTCGCTTAAAATATTTTTGGCTGCCCTCGCCATTGTGGACGACCTCATGGCCATTTTGGTGATAGCAATATTTTATTCATCTGATCTTCATTATATATATCTGCTTTATGCGGGAGGGATATTTATTTTTCTGCTTGCACTGAATCGGTTGGGTGTTAAGTCGTTGGTCGCGTATCTTATACCTGGTGCCTTGATGTGGTATTTCATTCATCACTCCGGCGTACATGCAACAATTGCCGGGGTACTTACTGCCCTGACAATACCGACAACGCCAGATGCTAAGGAATCTCCGCTGGAAAAACTTGAACATTTTTTGGTTAATCCTGTGAATTTTGTGATTATGCCGCTCTTTGCTTTGGCTAATACCAACATTCGATTTGAGTCAGAAATGATTGGTGGCCTTACCACCACCTTGGGGTTAGGTATAATATTAGGATTAATGGTGGGTAAGCCGGTCGGGATCTCATTGCTAACCTGGCTTGCTATAAAGAGTGGTTTATGCACCATGCCGGAGCGTGCAGGGTGGGGCCAGGTTATAGGCGTGGGAATGCTCGGCGGTATTGGTTTTACCATGTCGGTATTTATCGCCTTGCTATCATTCCCGGGTGAAACGCTTATCCTGTCAGAAGCCAAATTTTCTATTCTGACAGGATCGATTTTATCTGGTTTACTAGGTTATATAGTCCTGAACAAAATGAGTAAAAAGGGAAGTCGGTAAAAATTAATGCATTACCATTGCATCACCATCTTGTTGTACGTTCACTTCAGTCGTAATCATTCTTTTACCCAGAAGCAGAACTACCAATGCCAGTAGTGCGGAACCCGCCATGGCGGCAACCATAGGGGTGGCCGAAGGTACTTCAAACATGCTGATCAAAACAGATATGACGGTGCCCATTCCCATTTGTACAGCGCCCATCAATGCAGAAGCACTGCCTGCATTCTTAGTGAATGGGGCCAAACAAAGTGCTGCTGCGTTGGGATTGGTAAAACCAATACAGCACAAGAAAAAGAATAGGAAAGCGATGGTAATGGGAAGGGTAAGCACGCCTGATAATGCAGATGCCAGGAATAACCCACCAACAAGCACTTGGCAAACTAGTGCAAACTGAACGATTTGTTGACTACTATACTTGCGTAACATCAGTGTATTTAATTGGCTCGATCCGATAAAACCAACGGATAAGAATGCGAAAATCCAGCCATACACCTTTTCGTTGGTATGAAATACTTCCATAAATACCAAAGGAGAACCCGATACATATGCGAATAACCCTGCAAAAGCGATGGCGCCGGTAAAAGTATAGGTGTAAAACTGTGGTTCACGTAGCACACTCCAAAAGTTGGAAAGGATAGGTCGTGGTTTTAGAGAGAGATTTTTGTCGGGTTTATAGCTATCCGGGAGCCACAAAACCGAAGCCAGGAATATTGCAATCCCCATGGCGGTTAGTATAACAAATACGGCTTGCCACCCAAAAGCGGCTGTTACGTATCCGCCTATTGTGGGGGCGATCATGGGGGAGACTCCCACCACAAGGAGTAACAGAGAGAATACTTTGGGGCTCTCCTTTACAGGAAACAGATCTCGAACCATAGCCACAGATGCCACTGTCGCCGCACAACTTCCTATCGCCTGTATCACGCGCATCACAATGAGGCTGTCGATGGTACTGGCAAAAACACATCCTGCCGATGCAAGAATGTAGACTACCAAGCCAATGAACAAAGGTTTTTTTCGGCCAAATCGGTCAAGAAGTGGACCATATAGTAGCTGTCCGGCAGATATACCGATAAAATATCCCGATAGGGAAAGAGAAACTTTGGCAGCGGTTGTGTTTAAATCTTCTGCAATTGCTGGAAAACCCGGCAAGTACATATCAATTGAAAAAGGGCCAAGGGCAGTAAGGCTTCCCAATAATAGTATCAGGAAGAAATAGGTTTTATTACTCATTAGGAGTGAAAAGTGAAGTTATTCCGGATGAGTTAACAGCAAATGGCTGAGGCAGGTTCGTGTGTATGGAATAATCATGAATGATTGACCATGAAAAAAGCGACCAGAATTGCTCCTGCGTCGCTCTTAATAGGGTTAATGTCTTAAACAATAAAGTGTTAAGCCATTTTTAAATTCAGTTTTTTATAAACCTCTTTTTCACTTTCACTCACCGTATACAACACCTTATTTTTTAGATAAATGATTGAGCCGCGACCTTTTTTTAGTGGAGAAACTTTAACAACATCTGTACTGTGAATGACAATACGAATAAGTTTTTGACCCCAAAGCTTAAATGTTCCTGATTGTACGATATCTGCCATGTCTTTCATTGGGTTTTAGGCAACCTTTTTGGTTAAACTGTTTGACTTTAAATACAACAAAAAATAGTTTTTAGAGATGAGAAAATAGTCTAGGTCTTCGCGCTTGCTATACCTCAGGAAATCGGAAATCTCTCTTTTTGCATCGTATTCGCTGGTGGCGTTCATAACATTAAGTACTGCGCCGGGTTTTAATGTAATGGCTGCATTCGTTTCTAGTGAAGTGATCATAACACGTTATTTTAAGGTACTAGACTAAGAATTGACATTTTAGGCAATGCCCGTAAATAAACAGACCAAAAGATGTGTGTGCGCTGACTTAAATAGGAATGTACGGAGGGAGTTTGTATTGTATGCTTGAAGATACTTAATTAATTTATTGATTTCAAGTATTTTATATATAATTCAATGAAAGAATGGTCACTGATTTTTGAAAATCATGTTTAACGGTGATAATTCTTCTCAGGTGGGTAAGGTTGTGATTTTTTTACCCACTGAAAAGAAAGAAATGTGTTACAACCAATTTCATTTATTCTGCATCTTTAAAGTAACTCACCAAACCCGTCTTATTCATGAACGTAAAATCAATCCGGCTCCTTAGTCTCTTCGCTTGTCTGTTAATGGTGGGCTGCAAGAAGGAGAAAGTTGTAAAAGATGGCTGTGTAAAGGCCGAATTTCTAGGTCCAACCGACTCGACTTGCGGGGGACCTTATAAAATCAAAATTAAGGATGGGGTGAATACGCTAAAAGCAATATTACCACAGCATAATATTGAAAAAGGGAGTGTCATCACCACCTCAGTGCCTGAACAGTTTCGTAAAGCAGGGCAAATGATTTATTTTACTCCCGTGGCGGTACCTGACAAGCATTGTTTGGCGAATGTGCTGTGGTATATTGAAATCCAGATGACGAACTTATCCAGCGAAGCTTGCCAGTAGCGACTAACCTTTTCGATGATCTATAACACGAATCGACTACAAATGCCTGGTTCGTGTTTTTTTGATGAATAACCGTTTACTTTACAGAAGTACCGTGGCTTGGCTAAACACTTTACTATGGAAGTATGCACAGGTTCGGCCGCGTCGTGTATAGGAAACTCATCACAAACGAAATCAGCACAATGGATTTTAAGCCTGAGGTAGAGACATCAGACACCACTAAAAAATTGCTACCTATCATTCTGGCAACTGCCATTTTTATGCAGATGCTGGATTCTACCATTCTAAACACCTCTTTGCCTGCCATTGCCCGGGACTTGAACGAATCACCATTAAATATGCAGAATGCCATTATCAGCTACGTGCTGACTTTGGCTGTTTTTATGCCTGTCAGTGGTTTTTTTGCCGATAAATTCGGGACCCGAAGGGTCTTTATTTCTGCACTGATATTATTTAGTATAGGATCGTTATTCTGCTCACTGTCTCAAAATTTAACACAGCTGGTGATCTCCCGCATGATTCAGGGGGTAGGCGGTAGCTTGATGACACCGGTTGGGAAACTGGCCTTGATCAGAACTTTCCCGAAAAAGGATTTATTAAAAGCCATGAATTTCGCCATCATACCAGCCTTAATTGGTCCGGTTTTGGGGCCGCTCGTGGGTGGTTATATGGTTGACTATTTATCGTGGCACTGGATTTTCTTAATCAATATGCCCATCGGTTTACTCGGTATTGTACTGAGTCTTAAATATATGCCCGATTATAGGTCGCCAATCATCGACTTTGATTTGAAAGGCTTCCTCATATTTGCAGCTGCATCTTTGTTGCTTTCAATTTCTTTGGAATTGTTCGGTAATACCGTCAGTACAACGCCGGTTTTGATAGCTGCATTAACAGGCTTTCTGATGCTGTATTTTTATTATCGGCATGCCTCCATAGACAACAACCCGATATTCCCGCTGAATCTGTTTCAGGTACGTACTTTCAGAGTGGGTATTGTTGGGAATATGGCCACACGACTGGGCATTAGTTCCATACCGTTACTGTTGCCCATGATGATCCAGATTGCGTATGGACAGTCGGCGGTAACATCCGGCTGGATTGTAGCACCCATGGCGATAACGGCCATGTTCGGGAAATCGGCGGTAATAGGCATTTTAAATAAGTTTGGATACAGAGCTACCCTCATGACCAATACTTTTATAATTGGCTTATTGATATGCTGTATGGCCATTCCCACAGTGAATGCATCTATATACTGGTACATTCCAATTATTGCCGTACTGGGCTTTTTCAACTCCATTCAGTTCACTTCTATGAATTCCATTTCCCTTGCCGACCTGCGACAATACCACACCAGCAGCGGTAATTCGCTAATCTCCGTCAACCAACAATTGGCTATTGGCTTTGGTGTTGCTTTTGGCCTTATTGTACTCAAGGTGTTCGAAGGCGATGTGAAGCTGATCCACAACGAAATCCACAATGCATTCCGCTATACTTTCCTGGTGGTAGGCAGTTTAACAATTCTTTCCGGGTTTATTTTTCGAAGACTGCATTTTAAAGATGGCGACAATATGAAATCGGAATAATGAACGGATTGTTTAGAGAGCAATTTATTAGCCGTATCGGATTCAAAAATGAGAGGGTAAAATATCTAACCCATAAAAACTACACTTCATCCCGAAAAGACGACACTTCGGTAAGTTCCATTTTTTAGAGAAAAGCTCCCTGCTCAATTTTAAGTTAAAAGTTGAGCAAAATGAAATTATTATATACCCTATTATTCGCTTTGTCTGTGATCACGGTCAAAGCCCAAACGAGAGTTTCCGGAAAGGTTTTCGATCATAAGGGAGAAGCAATAATAGGGGCAAATGTATTTGTAAAAGGGAGTTATGACGGAGTATCCACCAATCAACAGGGGGTGTTCAGTTTCATTACAGATGAGGCGGGAACCCAACGGCTGGTTGTTCAGTCGGTGGGATATAAACCATATGAAATTGAAATAACCTGCGCGAAATCTCCTGTTGAAATCAATATTTCACTTGCCGAAAGTATCAACCTGCTCACAGCGGTAACCATCACGGCGGGCGCTATGGAAGCCGGTGATGAAAAGAAATCGGTCGTACTGAAACCCATTGATATTGTAACCACTTCTGGTGCTATGGGGGATATTACCGCAGCATTCCTAACGCTGCCGGGAACTTCTACTGTTGGGAACGATGGAAGATTATTTGTTCGGGGGGGTGATGCTTCTGAAACATCGATATTTATTGACGGGTTGCAGGTGGGGAATGCTTTTGGAAGCACCGCTTCCAATGTGCCAACGAGAACGCGTTTTAGTCCGAATCTCTTTAAAGGGTCATTTTTTAGCACGGGTGGTTACTCGGCTGAATATGGTCAAGCGCTTTCTTCTGTTTTGACCCTCAACTCGCTGGATATGCCTTTGAGAAACCAGGCTGACATCAGTGTGATGAGTGTTGGTGGAGGCTATACGCAAACACTTGTTGGGAAAAGGTATGCACTTGTTGGCTCCGCAAATTACTATAATCTGGCGCCATATCAGTCTATTGTTGCACAACGCTTCGATTGGGAAAAGAGCCCGTCAGGCTGGGATACAGAGGTGTCATTCAAACAAAAGTGGGGGAAAGTAGGTTTTATCAAGGCCTATTTTCATACCGAAGGGAATGGTATGACCATTTGGCAAAAGGAGGCGGGAGAAGAAGAGAGAGGGCAGCGGGTGGCTATAAAAAGCAAGTATTCTCATGGGAATATATCGTTTCGGCAGGTGGGTAAAAACAACTGGTTTTTTAACGGCGGTATTGCTTTTTCCACAAATGGTGATGCTATAAATCTGGATGCGACTCCTGTAAAGCAGTTGACCCAACTAGCGCATTCAAAACTGGTTACTACCAAGGATTTTCAGTCTGGACTATCCATCAAAAACGGATTGGAATGGTATATGAAGTCCTATTCTGAAAGGCTGGTAGCCGAATCGAAAGAGCGTGGCGTTAGGGATCATCTGTTAAACCATTTTATTGAAGGAAATTACTATTTCAGTAATAAACTGGTTGCGGTGGCGGGCCTAAGGAGTGGATATAGTGCGGTGGCCCGGGAATATTGGCTTACACCACGTTTTTCTCTGGCGTATAAAGTTGGGCAGGGCCAGGTTTCATTTGCAGCAGGGAAGTTCAAACAATTACCGGACGAGAAACTAAGAGTGCTTGAAACTAACCTTCAAAATACACAGTCGGCTCATTACATTTTGAATTATTTTCTTTCAAAGCATAACAGGATTTTACGGGCCGAAGCATTTTACAAAAATTATAATCAGCTGGTTACTTATAACGGTACGGACAGAGAACCTTACAATCTGGGGCAGAACGGTAGTGGCTATGCAAGAGGGATAGATTTTTTCTATAGGGATAAAACGACCGTAAAATCAACAGATTTTTGGATCACTTACAGCTTTGTAGACAGCAAACGCAAATTTGCAGCTTACACGAGCCACGTTCAACCTTCTTTTGCGCCCAAACACAATGGTTCGGTGGTGGTCAAGCATTTTGTAAGTAAAATAAAATCACAATTGGGAACATCCTGGTCATGGAACAGTGGGTATGCCTATACCAACCCCAATTTGCCGGGAGAAATGCAGCAGTCGACTAAAATGTACAGCAATTTAAGCGTGAGCTGGAGTTGGCTGCCAAAGTCGAATATAATTATACATATGGCTTGTTCCAATGTGCTGGGAAGAGAGAACGTATTTGGATATCAATATTCCAGTGCCCCTAATGAAACAGGTTTGTTTTCTAATGTACCTATTGGGCAGGGAGCCAAACGGTTCGCATTTGTCGGGTTGTTTATTACGTTGTCGAAAGATCGTAAAGCCAATCAGTTGAACAACTTATAGAAGATTGATAGATGTTGCATTAGATATTTTATACCTACTGATACTGAGTTTATTTTCAACTTTAAATGACAAACTATATGAAAAAGCTAATCACTATTATTCTCTTCTTTTTGATTTCCAGTACTGTTTCAATGGCACAGGATACAGCCTATAAGAAGGCGATGAAAAAGGAAATTGGAAAGCTTTTACAAGCCGATTCCATTTCTGCCTTGCAGGAATCGGCGAATGCCTTCAATCGCATTGCAAACATGAATACGAAAGAATGGCTACCCTTATACTATGAAGCATTAGCGTATACTTATCAGGGTTTAAGCCGGCCCCTTTCATTGGATCAAAAAGATGTTTTATTGGCTCAGGCTGAGGAGTTGATTCATAAAGCAGACGTTTTATCACCTGAGAATGCAGAAATAATAACTTTGAAGGGGTTTATTTTGATGGGGAAATTGAGTGCCGATCCAGCGAATCGTGGTCAAAGCCTATCAGGAACCATTATGGCGACCTATGGAAAAGCTATTGTACTAAACAATAAGAACCCCAGAGCTTTGGGACTTATGGCCCAAATGGAGTTTGGCATGGCGCAATTCTTCGGTAATGGAACCGATAAAGCGTGTGGTTTGGCGAAACAAAGCATGTTACTTTTTGAAAGTCAGGATGAGGAAAAGCTGAAAGATGAAATGCTACCAACCTGGGGAAAGGGGATGACAGAACAATTGATGAAACAATGCAAGTAATGACGGCCTGAGAAGGACAAGCTTTATTCAGTAAATTGTGTTCCTGTTAAACGGAACATCAGATAATATTTTCTCCTAATAATAAATTTTGGAATGAATAAGACGTATATCGAAACTTCAAAACCCAATAATTTCTGGAATTTCTCACCTGGTTTTATAGGGGTTAATCTGCTGATTACGTTTGTACTTGGTTTTGGTTTTTGTCCGTCTTGTTTTCAAAGTTGGGAAGGATTTAGCAGGATTTGGGATAGCCTCATACTGTCTTTCATACTTTCATCAGCACTGAGTTACGGTGGTGCGACGGTAGAAGATTATTTTGATAAACGTATAAGATGGATTGATTTTCCGGTCAAACGTTTGTTTCTGGAAACGATCTTGTATATGGTTTATGCGTTTTGTGTGTCGTATGTGCTCATGATTGTCTTTGTGCTTTGGATTAGGCCACGGTATACATGGGATACAGTGCCATGGAGGGTGTTGGCGGAAGAGACCAAATTCCCAATGATGTTCGCTTTTGTGATTAGTGCCGTATTAATTAGCCGGTCATTTCTGGTTGAATGGCGAAAAGCCGCCATTGAGGCAGAGCAACTTAAGACTGAACGATATGCGCAACAATATCAATCGCTTAAAGATCAGTTGAATCCTCATTTTCTATTTAATTCGCTCAATGTATTAAGTAATTTGGTATACGACAGTCCTGATGCCGCTGCAAAATTTATCAGGCAATTGGCAAAAATATATAGGTATGTACTTGATGTTCAACATGAAGAACTAGTCGCACTAAATAGAGAGGTGGATTTTGCAGAAAATTATCTGGCACTACAAAAAATACGATTTGAAGATGGGCTGCAATATCAAATTACGATAGACAAGAATCCGGAAGGATTTATTCCCCCATTGTCACTCCAGTTATTGCTTGAAAATGCGATCAAACATAATATTGGGTCCAAATTGAGCCCTTTATGGATCGAAATCTTTATAAGTAATGACGCTTTGATTGTAAAAAATAACCTTCAACCTAAAAGTAGTCTTCCGGAAGAATCATCAGGAATTGGTCTTTCAAATATTCGTAATAGATATGCACTTTTGAGTAAAGAGAATATGAGCGTAAAGGATCAGGAAGGCTATTTTGTAGTTTCTTTGCCTCTGTTAAATTTGAATTAATCGTATAGCTACTGGATCTCCTTTAATAACAATTGACTGAAAGAACAGGAATTAAAGGATCGTAATTTATTATTGTGTAAGTAAATATGAGAGTACTGGTCATAGAGGATGAAAACCTTGCAGCAAAACGCCTGATCAAATTAATACAGGAGGAGTTGCCGGAGGCTGAGCTGATTGGCAATCTGGATACGGTTACAGCTTCCGTCCACTGGCTTGAAACGAATCCGTAGCATAAAAAGATAAAAAGACTTATCAATATTTTCTTCATGCTAAAAAAACTATAGATAATGGATGATGCTTTAAAATATTCAATGGCATATCCAATTGCTACAAATTAACTTTTTAATTGGAAATAGCTAACGAAAGCTTTACCATTTTTGAACAGCGCAAAGTAACAGCGCCTATTATTTTTTGTACGGCATACGACCAATATGCGATTCGGGCTTTTAAACTGAATAGTATTGACTATTTATTAAAACCAATAGACCCCGATGAACTGAAAAATGCACTTGATAAGTTCAAACGGAGCAGGAAGGGAACAGGTTTGAGTATTGATCAGATTAAAAGTTTATTGAATCCTGTTCAGAAAACATTTAAAACCCGCTTTTTGGTGAAGCAGGGTGAACGAATACTAACGGTTGAGATACAGGAAATTTCATTCTTTTTTAGCGAGGATAAAGTTACCTTACTCCAAACCAATCAGGGTAAAAAGTTTATCGTTGACTATACCTTGGATGAAATCGAAAACCTGTTAGATCCTCAGTTTTTCTTTCGCTTAAATAGAAAGTACCTGAGTTCGGTCTCTTCCATAACAGAGATATTTACTTATTCCAATAGTCGGCTGAAAGTGAATCTTGAAAATTGTGTGGACAACGATATTCTGATAAGCCGGGAGAAAATGAGCGCTTTCAAAATATGGCTCGGACAGTGACAGTTTAGTTTATATAGGAAGCATTTAGAACTCCTTTTTGAATACCCCTTATTCAATCTTCCTTATTGTATCAAACAATTTGTATTTTCAGGGCTCACTTTAAACCCTGAGATATGCACATTCCCGTAAAATTTATTGCAGTATTCCAATCCTTTCTTTTGGTGATATGCAGTTTGATGGTTTTTACCGGTTGCAACAAATCCGAAGAAAAAAAGGGGGAGACGGTCAGGTCTAAGCCTGCCGTTATCGGGTATGTGGGCGGTTTCCATGGTTTACTCGATGTTGAAAACATTGAAGCCAACAAACTTACGCACATCAATTACGCCTTTGTGGATGTGAAAAATGGACAAGCTTTTTTGACGAATGAAAAAACAGATTCCACCAATTTCCGGAAACTAAATCTGCTCAAAGAGAAAAACCCGGATCTGAAAATTCTTATCTCCATCGGTGGTTGGGCATGGAGTGAAAACTTCTCCGACGCCGTTCTTACGGATTCGTCGAGAAAAGTATTTGCCAAAAGTAGTGTTGACATCATCAAAAAATACAACCTCGATGGTGTGGATATAGACTGGGAGTATCCGGCTTTGCCTGGCGAAGAGGGCAATGTATACCGTCCCGAAGACAAACAGAATTTCACTTTGATGTTTGAGGAGATCCGGAAGGAATTGGATGTGCTGCAAAAGGAAACCGGAAAGTCGAAAATGTTAACAACCGCTGTTGCTGGCTGGGTGGAATTTCTGGATGCCACAGAAATGGGCAAAGCACAGCAATATCTGGATTTTGTAAACCTGATGACCTATGATCTTTTTCAGGGAGATACGGTTGTGCATCACGCGCCTATATACACCACGGATATATACAAGACGGAAAAGTCGGCGGATGCAGCTGTGAAGGCGTTCGTGAAAGCGGGTGTGCCCATAGAAAAGTTGGTGATGGGAATTCCTTTTTACAGTAGGAAATTTACCGTAGCTGGGAAACTGGAAAAAGGACTGGGACAAAAGCAATCGGCACAAACTTATTTTGAAGGTTATAGCTATATCAAAGATAGTTTGGTGAATAAGAAGGGATTTAAGGTATACCGCGATGAGGTAGCAATGGTGCCCTATTTGGTAAATGAAAAAACAAAGGAAATTATCAGTTACGAGGATGAGCAGTCGGTTGAAGAGCGTTGCAAATATGTATTGGATAATAAAATGGGAGGAGTAATGTTTTGGGAGTACGGCTCTGATCCTAAGCTTTACCTGCTCAATGCGATCGATCGTAGCTTAAAGTAAATTGATTTATATCTCAATAGAATCATATCAAGGGGCTGAAATGATGGTCCAACCGCTGTATGGGCACGATTCTCTTGGTTGATTCTTAAAAAACAATTATGATGGATAAGGCTAAAATAAGAAGCAAGTGGTACAATTGGCGAATGGTG
>CALGRQ010000313.1 GCA_937880795.1 uncultured Dyadobacter sp.
ATTTGGCTATGGACCGCTATCTGACAGCTCCCATATTGTTGAAGTGAAAGAAAAACTGGATTGTCGCCCCTGTGGTTTGCATGGGCATAAACAATGTCCCAAAGGTCATTTTCGGTGTGGGAACGAAATTCAAACCGACCAATTGCTCGCCGTGTTAAATTAAAAAGCACCAAATTTCGGATATTCCCGAAACCTGGTGCTGTAAAAATTCAAATGATCAGCACTTGACTATTTTTCGCGGTACTGTTCTATAATTCGATACAATGCTTTTTGTTTCTCCAAATCCGGAAAGAAATCAAAAAGTTGTACATGCGCTTCATAATCCAAGGCTAAACCCACTTCTAGGTTAATAAGTGCCTCCCTATAGTCACCTGAATAAATCTGGTAAACGGCCATTCGGTAATACAAATCGGCCTCCTCTGGCATTTCATCCATAGCGGTCTGAAGCAGGTCACAAGCACGCGCATAATTCCCCTGATCAAACAGCACATGTGACCATTTCAGCCATATATCCGGGTTTGAAGATTCAATTTCCGCCGCTTTTTCAAATGCTTCAAATGCCGAAACTATATTGCCAATTCGAAACTCCGTTTCGGCCAGGGCGAGCCAATAATCGGGATTCAATTCAGTAATTTGAATGGCTTTGCGAATAAAACCCGCAGCTTCGTACCAACGTCCTAACTCGCTGAAACAAATTCCTAAGCCATACCAACCGTCGTCCCATTGACTATCGAGTTTTACCGTGATGCGATAATATTTGATAGCCGTTTCGAAATCCTCCAACTTTTCGTAGCAAGTGGCCAGACAGCAGCAGGTTTCAGGCTGCTCGCCTTCCAATTCTATGGTTCTGAGATACTGAACCTTAGCATCTTCATATTTTTCCAGATTGATATAAGAACTTCCCAACTGAAAAAATGCCGAGGCAAAATCATCCTGAATCAACGTAGCGTATTCATAAGCATTCACCGCGTTTTCATGCTGTTCCAACTTACTGAATGCGATACCCAGGTTATACCAGGCATGTTGAGAAAAAGGATCCCGGTCCACGAGTTTGTGGTAATAGTCGAGATGGCTTTCTAACTCTCCTACCAAATCCAAACAATGCGCCAGCTCGTACAACGCACTTTCATTTTTAAGATTCGTCCGTAGCGACAATTTGTAATTCACGATTGCCTCATCAAACTTCCCCCAGTTCTGGTAAGTTTGGCCCAATTGAAAGTATATTTCGTCCGTATCTTCCACACGGTTTAGCAGGCCTTCTAAAATCGTGACAGCCTCTTCATACTCGCCCATCATATTGGCTATACCAATCTGCATATAGGTAATTTCCAGGTCTCCCGGGTGAAAAAGCGTAGCACGTTCGAGTATTTCCATTGCCAAATCGTGCTCTCCTTTATTGGCATGAAGTTGAACTTTGTTCAGAAGCAAATCCAGTGAATAAGGAAAATCGGCCAAACCTCTCTCACAAGCCTGACTTGCTTTGTCCCAATCTCCTTTTTCAATATAATGACCCGTTAATTTTTCATATGTCTCCAGATCAAAAAAGGCGGGCTCATTGTTACTAATTATTCTTTCAAACCGAAGCAGGGTTTCCTTCATGTAATCTTTTTTTTCCCCGAAATTTTTCTCCATCACACGAACAATTATGTTACAAGCTGACCAATAATACGGTCAACTCTACGTAGTTAACTACCCGACCAAACGGATCACTTCAAAAGTACTTTTTGTTTTGCGAACAAATCCCACATTCATGAGCCTTTATTCAACAATAAATACCAATCTATATAATGAAAGAAAGTTAAAAATAATTCCTTGCGAATCAAATCTTGCCAGCCAAACTTTTACTCACGCGGGTAACCGTTTTTTCAATAGGCTGAAAACGAAAATCAAGTACCTTTTCAACCTTATTGCTGTCGTATTTAATTTTTCGGCCTGCCGACTGCGCTGTCTCTTTTGTGATCAGAGGTTTGGTTCCCAACAACCATGTTCTCACCGCTTCTATACGCCAAATAACCCCGGCCAATCCCGCTCCAACCTTAAATGACGGCCGTTTTTTATCCATGGCGTCTGCCATTAAATTGAACAGATTCTGGTAGGATATACTGCCTCCGTTCAACAAGAAGCGCTCGCCCGAAATATCTGAAAAAAGTAATCTCACCACCACTTCCGTTACATCCTGCACGTCAACGCAATTGGCAAGCCCTTCGGTATAGAATGGTTTTTCTCTATACACATATCGAAAAAGTTGCGTACTGCTTTTACCCCAGTCGCCTTCGCCCAATATAATCGTTGGATTTACGATGACGGCGTTCAAGCCTTCGGCCATGCCTCTCCACACTTCCAGTTCGGCCTGATATTTGGATTTTGCATATTCGGAATTTTCGGGCGAGTCCTCCCAACGCTGGGTTTCATCCAAAACCAACTCCTGCCCTGGCATTATTTTGCGGGCATCTGGCCGGCCAATGGCCGCTATACTGCTAACATGACAAAGTTTGGAGATGTTATGATGAAGACAAACGTTAACCACGTTGGCTGTTCCTTCCACATTCACTTTATACATCATATCCTTATCGCGCGGCACAAAGGAGACCACGGCAGCCGTATGAATTACATAGTCGATACCAGTCAGCGCTCCTTCAAGAGAAGGTATATCAAGAATATCTCCTTCCACCCAATTGACTTGGTCGTCCACATCTGCAAGTAAACTTCGGTCGGAACCCGCACGAAAAAGCGCGGATACTGTATGATTTTCACGAAGTAGTCGGCGCGTAACCGCGCTCCCAACCAAACCCGTAGCTCCCGTAACCAGTATTTTCATGCAAGCTGTAATCTAATGAAGTCCAAAGTTCGGGCTTAAAGTCGGACGAGACAACAGCTATATCATTATTAAAAGCTTATTCCGGTAACTATTTGAAAGGTTCGTGCTTTCCCATCAATGTAAACTGGAGTGCCCACCAACCTGGATTCCACCTCAAACGTTCCAGAACTTTGGTCAATCCGGAGTATAACGGGTATTGCAACCCTCCTCAGATTCAGTTCAGCACCAATACCAGCCATTAGACCAACTCTGTCTTGCGATGTTGTGGATTGTAAGTTTCGGGTATAATCAAATGGTGAGCAACCAACAACACCACAAAGCGCTCCTGATCCTTTATAGCTGAGCGAAGTTCTGAACCTGAAACTAGGACCTAGTTCCACAAAAGGACGGATCGTACCATTACCCACAGAATGGCGTATCAAAAGTGGAAGATTGAACGAAGTTGTTTTCCATTTACCCTCGACACTTCCCCAACTATCGGGTCCCGATTCAAAATTTTGACGAAGTTCATTCCAATGGGGTTGAGCCAGTACAGAAAACCCTTTCCATTTGGCTTTAAAATGATATTGTGCGCTAAAACCAGCTATATAGCCCGATGTCGATTGCCAATCAGCGGAATCAAAAACTTTACCATAAGGTTGGACGCCACCGATCACACCAAAACGCCAATTTTTCAAAGGACCGCCTTCTTGTGCAATAAGATCCAAACAGGAAAGAATGAATAAAATGAATAGTGTCGTTTTACGCTTCATAAGCAAGATATGTTTAGGGTATACAGCACCTAGACACATGATTAGTCGAATGGTTGTAAACAGTAAAAAACCTATATTCTTATATTCTCGTAACCTGTCTTGCCACTTACGGGACGCTTCTACGGAGCTATTGCCAAATGACCAACTATTCATTTGCTATCAACGGAAAGCTCCTACGGAGCCTATTAGAGTTAAGACGTAAACATTTGTTAAATGGTGTATAACATTCACTTGTTCATATATATTCATTGAAAAAGAAACGTTTTTTAACGTCATCTCCTTAAAACTTCGCAAAGCGAGCATCAAACTTTACGCCGCTCAATTCGATTTCATTAACTTTGCACATTATTACAAATACTGAGTAAACAATTAAATGGCAATCACCAACCCTAAGAGATATACCGTAACGGCTGCGTTGATATACGCAAATGGTCCAATTCACATTGGTCACTTGGCTGGCTGTTATGTTCCGGCAGATATTTACGTACGTTACCTACGTTCCAACAAGAAGGATGTGGCGTTCATTAGTGGTACCGACGAACACGGCGTTCCTATCACCATTCGTGCAAAAAAAGAAGGACTTACTCCCCAACAGGTTGTAGATAAATACTATACTCAAATAGACGAATCCTTTAAGCAGTTAGGTATTTCGTTCGATATTTATTCCCGCACAAGTAAGCCTATTCATCACCAAACTTCTCAGGAGATCTTTAAAGATTTGTATGATAAGGGTGTGTTTGTTGAAGAAACAACAGAGCAATACTATGACGAGACGGCACAGCAATTTTTGGCTGACCGTTATATTGTAGGGACTTGTCCCGTTTGTGCAAATACAAATGCCTATGGCGACCAGTGCGAACGTTGCGGTTCTGCGTTAAGTCCAACGGAACTTATTGAGCCGCATTCCATGCTTTCGGGAGCTAAACCGGTCTTAAAGCCTACAACAAACTGGTTTTTACCTCTGGATAAATTGCAACCGCAGGTTGAGGAGTTCGTAAACAGTCACCCAGAATGGAAAACCAACGTGGCAGGTCAGTGCCAGTCGTGGCTCAAAGAAGGTCTTAAACCACGGGCTATGACGAGGGATCTGGATTGGGGTATACCCGTTCCCGTACCGGGCACCGAAGGTAAAGTGCTATACGTATGGTTTGAAGCTCCTATTGGGTACATTTCTGCAACGAAAGATTGGTTGATACAGAAAAATGGCACGGATGAAGGCTGGAAAAAATGGTGGGAGAAAAGTGAAGCTACCGACGACCAAACCAAACTGGTACATTTCATCGGAAAGGACAATATCGTTTTCCACTGTATTATATTCCCGGCTACCATTATAGCAGAGGGCAATTTGGTACTACCGGACAACGTACCGGCCAATGAATTTATGAACCTTGAAGGCGATAAAATATCGACTTCGAGAAACTGGGCGGTATGGCTTCACGAATATTTGGAAGAACTGCCTGGCAAACAGGATGTGTTGCGTTACGTACTTACCGCCAGCGCACCCGAAACAAAAGACAGCGAATTTACCTGGAAAGACTTCCAAACACGAAATAACAGCGAATTGGTGGGTATTTATGGCAACTTCATCAATAGAGCGGTTGTACTAACCCAGAAATTCTGTGATAGCAAAGTACCGGTACGGGGTGAATTAACAGAAACCGATCAGGCAACACTTACCGAACTGGCTGCGTTCCCGTCGCGTATAGGCGAGGCTATGGAAAATTATCGTTTCCGTGAAGCGCTTACGTTAATTATGGATTTGGCCCGACTTGGAAATAAATACCTGGCTGACACGCAACCATGGCACGTAATCAAAACGGATCCTGAGCGCGTGAATACCATTATGAATATTGCCTTGCAAATTTCTGCTTCTCTTGCCATCGTATCTGAGCCTGTTTTACCATTTACAGCTGAAAAAATCCGTAAACAACTGGGGTTGGATAACTACGAATGGAATGATGCCGGAAAAGCAGACTTGCTACCTGCCGGTCAGGAGATTACAGAGGCTGGTTTGCTCTTTGAGAAAATTGAGGACCAGGTGATCGAGAAGCAAATTCAGAAATTGCACGATGCCAAAAGAATGAATGAACTTGAAGGAAAAGTAGTAAGCCCTGTTAAGGCCGAAATACAATATGACGATTTTGCCAAAATGGACATACGTGTTGCCACGATTATCGAGGCCGAAAACGTCCCAAAAAGCAAAAAACTCCTGAAACTGAAAGTGGATATAGGCAGTGAGCAAAGAACCGTATTAAGCGGTATATCCGAACACTTCAAACCAGAGGACATTCTGGGCAAAAAGGTATTATACCTGGCCAACCTTGCTCCACGTAAAATGATGGGTATGGAAAGCCACGGAATGATTCTAATGGCCGAAGACCGCGACGGTAGCCTGGCTTTTGTACAGCCTGGCAAGGAAGTCTGGAATGGAGGAACGGTTAACTAATTTGGAATGATAAAAATAAAACGGACCTGGTCAAATTGATTCAGGTCCGTTTTGTCTTAACATTATTGAAACTCCCGTTCAACCTTCTCAAACAATTCATATAACCTGCTTGCCAGCAATTCTGACTCAGGGATGGTAAGACCGTTGATCGAATTGGCAATAGAACTCGCAATAACAAGCCCCGACTCATCAACGCTTGCAAGTTTACGGTTGGTCATAGCCAAAATCGATTCCCAGTCGGCCACCAAAGGATCAGAGAAATACCTGGATTCGATAATCTTAAAATAGGAAGCTTGCGACTTTAATTTGTCTTTGAGCTCAGGGGAAGAAGTACAACTTTTGAGTTCCTGCACGAACTTGGAAAGTTCGATATAGGCGAAGATATTAGACTTTTTCATAAACGTTGAGATAGAGGTAAATTTTAATTCACTCCCCTAAATTACAAATTCACAACGCTCATAATCATGACCAAGGTTAGGATTTATCATTTTTTATATACCCTATTCTAATCAGACAATATTTACTTCACAAAACACAATTTATAATATCATTTTTCAGCCTCCGCCTTCAATAAAAAAGACCTGAAACAACAATGTTTCAGGCCCTGATGTTGATTAAACTACCACCGATTTATATCCACCTTTCTACGAAACTCCCCTTGCTCATCGCCATAAGGCAAATGTAGAAACAACCGCCTTGCTGATTCATCGTACCGTGCAGTAATATTTTCCGTATTCACTCCATCGGGGATAACAAAAGTATTGATGAATCGTACCGACCGCCATTGTTCTTCCTCAGGAACGGAATTCTGAGAAAAAATGGGCAACAAATGATACAATTTCAAATTGGTTGCATTCTTTTTTCCTTTTACAACTTCCAGCTCAAGGTCTTCAACCTCAATACCCGGAACTTTAACAACCACCTCCAACCCATCCGACCCTCTTTCGAGTTGAATGGAGGGCTCACTCATTCCACCGTTCACGGTATTGATGAAATCAATATTCATCAACATTTCCATCGGTATTTTCAGTTTACTTTCCATGGCCATCATCTATTTAGGTTAACATGATACCCAATAAACGATAAACAGTATGCCAAAGATTTACCTCTCCTACCTGTACTCTGGAATTTAATCTTGACTAAAAATACATAAACAACTACATATCAATACATTAAACCATAAACCTATATACTTATCTATACAGAACACTATAAATAAATGACATATTTTCAGTATATATACACCATTTTGTCAATTTGTCACTATACCTTAAAGCAAAGTATTAGTGTGCTATTTTCCCTTCGTTATGCCCCAAATCGCGATCCGGAGCAATTACATCCCGCACCTTTTGTTTCAATTCTTTGGGCTCCGGAAAATGTCCCTCCCGCTTGCGATCCCATAGCAGTAAACCGTCCACATGTATAGTATATCTGCCAGCGATTTCAGAAGGAACCAATGTAACACCATACAAATCATCAGAAAACGTATGAAGCAGTTCCTGAGCCATCCAGGCCGATCTGAGTAACCAATTACATTTGGGGCAATATTCAATAACGATGGTAGGTTTCATACAGTTTAGTAAGTTATTTTCTGCAAAGAACGGATCAGTAGCTTAAACAATGGTATAGCTTTCAAGAATAACTTGTCTTGCTCGCAAAAGTTTTACTTAAAAAACCCAACTTCGTCCAAGTAAGTAGTTTTACGTGATTTACAGTTACAAAACAGTCTATACACTTAACAATGAACTAGTTAACAATTAGCCGTTTAATCAATATATGGTATTTACCTTGGGATTCTATGATCTTAAAAATACTTTTATATCAAACAGAACTCTTTGTTAACTATTCAAAAATTTAAATCATGGCTAAACCTTTGGAACAAAAAGAAGTATTCACCGGCGATGAAGGTGAGATTATCCTGGCCGACGACGCTAAAAAAATCAAAGATGTTCACCAAAAACGTAAAGGTGACATTGAGCGTGGTAGCAGTGATAATTACGTGGAAGCAGAATTTTTTGGTTTGAATAAATTCAATGAACTCATTAAACCTTATGGCGATAAATGTGTGGGCTTTCGGGTATACTATGGCAAAACTTATGAAAACCACGTCGGCAAAAAAATTGAGGTAACCCAGGAAGGTAAAAAGAACCTCCCGCGCAGTGATTGTACCTGTGGATAAATTCGGAAATGATTTGCGCCCGGCAATAGGTCAGAAAGATCCACAAGGGTCAGCTTTGGCGAACGGTCCGCTTTGTCCAACTACCTGTCAGACGGACATTTGAGTAACCACATGATAGTAACCAATGTATGCTAGATAAATATTTACTATTCTTTACTCACGACATCCTTGCCAACAGTACTGTAATAGTAACCCTGTTACCTATATTCATAATCATTTACCGGAAGGCATATGTAGACCCTACCTTCCGGCTACTCTTAATATATCTGATCATTAAATTGGTCCTGGATGTCATGATGTTTCACTTTGCAACATTTCGCATCAACAATTTAATGTTATACAACATTTCGGTGGTTGTACGGTATACGTTGCTGAGCGGAATGTTTCTATATAAGTTCGAAAACCCTCTTTTAAAGAAAATTATTATACCGTTAAGCATTGCGTTTATCATTTTTTCAAGCTGGGATATCTGGATAAGCAACCCCAATATTGCGCATATCAACGAACACCGTATTGTTAAATATGCCACCACATTAGAAGCACTATTAATGATCTTATGGACTTTAATTTATTTTTATGAATTGATCAGGTCATTAAAAATACCTAGCCTACTTACCTTCCCCTTTTTTTGGGTATGTTCTGGCCTACTGGTTTACTATTCAAGTTTAATATTTATATCCCCTGCCCTCAATTATTCCATGAGATGGGAAACCATGTTCGCAATCGGTTATCTGGATCGTGTTTTATATATGTTTGATATTATTATTATGTTGTTGTTTAGTTTAGGCACCTGGGTTTTTTCTGCAAGATTCTATGCAAGACATTGAACAAATGCGTTGGGCAATCCTAATTGGCACGCTGGCCATGCTGATGATGGCATTTTTTGTCATCGCCTTTGTCCTGTTTTACCAAAAAAGGAGATTTGCAGAGGAAAAAAAACTAAGCGAAATTGAGAAAAACCACGGCAGGCTACTCCTCGATACCGCTCTTCATTCCGAAGAAAATGAACGCAGACGCATAGCCCAGGATTTGCATGACGACATTGGAACGATGCTCTCCCTCACGAAACTGAGTCTTAATCAGCTCAACAAGGCCATGACAGACCGTGATGAAAAGGAGGAGCTGTTCATGAAAAAAGCACAGTCACTGGTGGAAGAAACGATTCTTCACGTAAGGCGTATCACACGGGAATTGGTACCTACCACATTGGAACGATTCGGTTTAACAGAGGCCATATACGAATTCATTCATAAGCTGGCAGAGGGAAATACCCTTTCCATATCTTTCCAGCCCGGCACTGAGGAGCTGCCACGAGTGGGTCAAAAAATTGAACTCGCAGTATACCGAATTATGCAAGAGCTTGTGAACAATGCGATAAAACATGCTAATTGCACAAAAATTGATGTAATACTGGAAATGAATAACCAGTTTATAGGGCTACAAGTCGCTGATAACGGCATCGGTTTTGACCCTGTAACCATTAAGGAACAACACTTAACCGGCTTGGGCTTGTTAGGTATAGAAAGTAGGCTAGCCATTTTGCACGGAACTGTACAGTATAGCAAATCTGGAAACGGAGGTTCAACTGCAAAAATATTGATACCCATTGATACCGAAATATTATCAGGTAAACCAGAGCCTTTACATCCTTTTCGTCGAGAACGTGTGAATATTTAAAACCCTATGAAAACCCTAAAATTAGGTATCGCTGACGACCATGAGCTATTCCGTAAAGGATTTATTTCTATGCTCAGTGGTATACCTGACTTTCAATTTGTTCTGGAAGCCGCCAATGGCCAGGAGCTACTCGATAAGCTTGTTCATGAGACACCAGATATCATCTTTATGGATCTTCAAATGCCGGTGATGGATGGTATACAAGCCACCGAAGCTGCCTTTGAACTATACCCGGACATTAAAATTATTGTTGTCTCTATGTACAACGAAGACCGTTTCGTGATACATATGCTGGAAAAAGGAGTACAGGGTTATCTGTTGAAAGACACCAGTCCGGATGAGGTGGAGAAAGCGATCC
>CALGRQ010000314.1 GCA_937880795.1 uncultured Dyadobacter sp.
GATTTACGACAATACCAACCCGTTTTCCTTTCAAATAATCGATATACTCCGCTGTTTGGTCGGCCCCGGTCAAGATCTTGTTTTCCGGGCGGGTTGATTCATGGCTGATCACTGAATCGGATGAAACCGATGCACTGCCACGATGCGATGTGGATCCTGCACAATTCACATGAATTGCAGCAGTAAGTATACTTAACAGAATGAATCTTTTTTTCATAAAGGCATGAAATGATATGCAAATGGAACGTTCCTGAATGGGCTAAGAATTGAAACGAATATACTCCAAACTTATTCCAGGAAGATCGGTTCCACCCATTTTTTTATTTACCCAATAGTGTCAACGTTTTTAAAAAAGCTTCATTTGTCCACCACGAATGAATTGAGACGTATCCAAATCCGGCATTTCCTTGTCCGCAAAATATTTCCTGCACGCAAACTGATGCAACTGTCTGATATGATCCGCAAATTTTCCCTCACCACTCATTCTCGTCCCGAATCTCGAATCATTCAGTTTACCACCATGACAGGCCGCAATCTGATTCAATACTTTCTCAGCACGATCGGGAAAGTGGTGGAAAACCCACTCTTTAAACAGCGTAGCAATAGCTCCATTAAGCCGCACCACGGTATAGCCCGCCCATACTGCTCCGTTTTCAGCGGCAGCTTGTATAATCGCGGGAATTTCGTGATCGTTAAGACCAGGAATGATCGGAGCGCTCATGATACCCATGGGTATACCCGCTTCATGCAAGGTCTTTACCACTTGAAGCCTACGCTTGCCAGTTACCGTTCTCGGCTCCAGTTTCCCACGCAAATCTTCATTTAAAGAGGTAATTGAAACCGCGGCATGCACCAAATTGAGATTAGCCATTTTCTCCAACACATCAATATCCCTCAGTATTAATGCATTCTTCGTGAGAATCGTGACAGGGTTGCGATACTTTAAGCAAATTTCCAGGAGCTGCCGTGTGATTCTGAATTTCTTTTCTGCGGGTTGATAACAATCCGTATTCCCTGAGAACATAATCGCGGTGGGCTCATACTTTTTAGAATTAAAGAGTTTTTCCAAAAGCTGCGGCGCATTTTTCTTCACCACGATTTTTGTTTCAAAATCTAGTCCGGCCGAAAATCCCCAATATTCGTGGGAGTTTCTCGCATAACAATAAATGCAGCCATGCTCGCAACCACGATAAGGATTAATAGAGGTAAAGTTTCTCAAATCGAGGCTATCCGAAACGCTTAACAACGTTTTTGCCTCCTCCATAATAAACTGCGTTTTGGGATTCACCTCCTGTTCTTCCCATTGCTGCCAATCTTCGGAGGTATACTCCGTTTCTAGCTTTAGAAATTTATTATGAGAATTAATCCCTGCTCCCCTCCCTCTTGGCCTTTCCATACCGATAATGATAAAATGTGCACAGTAGTTTTGATACCAAAAGTAACATTTTATTAAAATATAAAGACACTGAAAGTATCAATATATTTTAAGTACACTTTCACCCAATTCATTACAAACACATTACACCAAACACTTCGCAAAAAAATGGGAAAGACGGTCCTTTCGGCATCTTTCCCATTTTTTGACTTTTTATAACGATTGTTTGGGCTGAATTAAGGGCTAAATAGTCCGTTCTATATCACCTTGAAGCAACCATATCGCCCTGCTTCTTATTTAATATACCGCATGTCTTCATTTCCTTTAATGGAAAGCAATACATCGTACATCAACTGAATAACGTTTTTCACATCATCTTTATGTACCATTTCTACGGTCGTATGCATGTATTTCAAAGGAAGTGAAATCAATGCAGAGGCAATTCCTTCGGTAGAATATGCAAAAGAGTCCGTATCCGTTCCGGTGGAGCGGCTAACTGCCTGACGTTGGAAAGGAATTTTCTTCTCTTCGGCTACGGTTACCAACAAATCGCGTAGATTGTTTTGTACCGCTGGTCCATAACAAATCACCGGTCCGCTTCCGCTTCGCAAATCCCCTTGCTCCTTTTTGTTATACATGGGCGACTGTGTGTCGTGTGTCACATCAGTTACGATAGCCAAATCCGGTTTCAATCTTCTGGAAATCATCTCCGCACCGCGCAGGCCAATCTCCTCTTGTACCGCATTGACCACATACAGCGTATAAGGCAATTTTACATTGTTTTCGTGAAGCATGCGTGCCACTTCGGCAATCATAAAACCACCCATGCGGTTATCCAAAGCACGCCCCACGTAATAGCGTTCGTTTAATTCATCCAGTCCATCCGCAAAAGTGGCTACGGTTCCCACATGAATACCCATTTCCAGAACTTCGTCTTTCTTGGAAGCACCTACATCAATAAACAGTTCATGTACTTTTGGAACCTGATCCTTCGCAGTATCACGCACGTGAATGGCAGGCCAGCCAAATACACCCTTCACCACACCCTTAGCCGTATGCAAATTTACACGCATAGAAGGTGCAATGGCGGCATCGGAACCACCATTTCGGCGAACGTGTATATAGCCGTCGTCAGAAATGTAATTGACAAACCAAGAAATCTCATCGGAATGCGCTTCAATCACAACTTTATAATCCTGCCCCGGGCCAATCACGCCCACTGCCGTTCCGTATACATCTACAATTTGCTCTTCGATGTACGGCTTCATATAGTCGAGCCAAATCTGCTGACCAGTTGATTCGAAACCTGTTGGAGACGCGTTATTTAAATACTTATATAGAAACTCTGTGCTTTTATCCGACATATATTTTTATTTAATGAGTCAAATTTCTCTTTATTAATCCTGAACTATAGATTTTCTACCCTTTCAAATGTATTTCAAAAATGCCCAAAATTTCCTTTGAATCAAATAGTCAAAGTCCGTTTCGTTGCGATAGGCCTCTTGCTCAAAGGAGATATGCATATAGGCCAGATAGTGCTGCCGGTACTGAATTAGCCGAATGGCGTACTCGATAAAATACCATAGATAGAACAATAACAACCCCATTTCCAGCTGCTGACGCAGATGTATACATTCATGATTGAGCAATACTTTTCCCGGCGATTTTTTATTGAATAAAATAAAGGGAAAAAATGCCATACCATCTACCCATAGAAATGAAACATGACACAAAAAACCTTTGAATTTCATGAGTGGTAGCAGCCTTTGAATCTAAAATGAAGGGATGATTAAGTCTCAGTCTCAAGAGAAAAATGTTGGATGCCGAGACGAACAATCTTCCCGAAATCCAACATTCATATATGAACTGGCTTAACGATTAGCTAAACCGTCCTATTTCCAATACCTCGAATTCCATTAAACCGGCAGGAACCTTAATCTCCGCAATCTCTCCCACTTTTTTACCCAGTAGCCCTTTGCCAATTGGCGAACCTACGGATATTTTACCGGCTTTCAAATCTGCCTCTTCTTCCGACACCAAGGTATAAGAAACCTCCATACCATTCTTACGATTTTTAATCTTCACGACAGACAAAATCGCTACGATTGAAGAATCAATTGCAGACTCATCGATCACCCGTGCGTTAGACATGATTTCTTCCAACTTGGCGATCTTCATTTCGTGCATACCCTGCGCATCCTTTGCAGCATCGTACTCAGCATTTTCACTTAAATCACCCTTATCACGGGCTTCTGCAATTTGCGCTGCGATGGCAGTGCGGCCTTTGGTTTTCATCTCATTAAGCTCGTTTTTAAGCTTGTTCAATCCTTCCTCAGTATAGTATGAAATTTTAGCCATGACCTTAATTTAGTTAATTATTCTTGTTTTGAATTTTGAATTTTGGGTAAAAAAAAAGAACGGCTCTAAGACCGCTCTACATGAGTATGCATAACTCTGTGTAGAAGTCTAGAAAACCTTAAATTTTCGGCTTGTATGTTTTTGAATCTTCACCATATTTTTCTGTAAGAACGGCAAAAATAATAATATTTGTAAATGGTAACAACCATTTTTATTAAAAGCGACCACAATCTATGTCAAAAGGACTCAGAATAATATTTATGGGAACACCCGAATTTGCGGTTCCCAGTCTAAGAAGTCTCGTTGAAAACAAATCTAACGTAGTTGCCGTCATAACGGTTCCCGACAAGCCTGCTGGAAGGGGTCAAAAACAGACTTCCTCCCCTGTAAAATTATACGCACAGGAACAGGGAATACCTGTGCTTCAACCAGAAAAACTAAAAGACCCGGCATTTTTAGAAGAACTAAAATCATATGCTGCAGATTTGCAAGTAGTGGTTGCGTTCCGCATGCTTCCAGAGGTGGTGTGGGCCATGCCTCCCAAAGGGACCTTCAACTTACACGGATCGTTGCTTCCCCAATACCGGGGTGCTGCGCCTATTAACTGGGCAGTTATTAATGGTGATAAAGAAACCGGCGTTACTACCTTCTTTATAGAAAAGGAAATTGATACCGGTAAAATTATATATCGTGAAACGGAGACCATCCATGAAGACGATGACGCGGGTAGCGTTTATGAACGACTGATGGAAAAAGGTGCGAAACTGGTTGTCAAAACGGTTGAGGCCATTGAAGCCGGCAACTACCCACAGGAAGACCAGGATGAAAGCGAACCGTTAAAAGCAGCGCCAAAAATTTTCAGAGAAACCTGTGAGATCGACTGGACGAAATCGTCTATCGATGTTCACAACTTCGTGAGAGGTCTTGCTCCCTACCCAGCCGCATGGACGATACTTAACGGCCTTTCCTGCAAAATTTTTAAAACCGCGCTTGTGCAAAGCGAGGCGATAGCGCAGCCTGGTGAATTCCATACCGACCATAAAACCTTTCTACATTTCCGTACTGGCGATGGCTGGCTGGCGGTGGAGGTCTTGCAATTGGAAGGAAAGAAACGCATGCAGATAGGCGATTTTTTAAGAGGCGCTAAGCTCTAACTGGATTAATTTATATTTTTAATCCGCCTTTCTTTATACATTACAAGTTATAACCATACACTCATCCAAATCGCTATAACATGCTGCATCAGGAAGGAATGCTTCGCGACGGAGCGCTTGCTAACAAAACAATTATCATCACGGGTGGTGGAACCGGGTTGGGTAAATCCATGGCCACCTATTTTATGAAATTGGGTGCTAATATTGTGATTTGCAGCCGGCGTCAGGAAGTTCTGGACAGTACTGCGAAAGAACTGGAAACCATAACGACCGGTAAGATATTGGCGATTGCCTGTGATGTACGAAAACCTGAGCAGATTGAAAATGTGATAGCAACCACCATCCAAACGTATGGACAGGTGGATGGATTGGTGAACAACTCCGCCGGAAATTTTATCAGCCCGACAGAACGCCTGTCGTATAAGGCCGTGGATGTGGTGGTGGACATTGTTTTACGAGGAACCTATTATTTCACGCTAGCCCTCGGGAAGTATTGGATTGAAAATAACATTAAAGGTACCGTCTTAAATATATCAACCACCTATGCCTGGACGGGTTCCGGCTGGGTAGTACCATCGGCTATGGCGAAGGCTGGTGTGCTGGCTATGACCAAATCGCTGGCGTTTGAGTGGGCTGATCATGGAATACGGCTCAATGCCATTGCACCCGGCCCCTTCCCTACTAAAGGTGCCTGGGAGCGATTGTTTCCGGACGAGCTTGCTACAAAGTTTTCTTTTGAAAAACGCATTCCGCTCGAACGGGTTGGCGACCACCAGGAACTCGCCAATTTGGCCGCCTACTTAATCTCTGACTATTCGGCGTATATGACGGGCGAAGTGATAACCCTGGATGGGGGCGAAGTTTTGGGTGGAGGACAGTTTAATTTCCTTAAAGAAGTTACTGATGATCAGTGGGATGATATAGAAAATGAGATAAAAAATGCGAATCGAAACAGTAAGAAGTCAGAATAATAATTTTGTTCCCGTTTTATTGGGTAATTTTGCCTGTTCGTTCGTTATTTGACAAATGATGAAAACCTGTATATGAAAACTACATATAGCATATATCTTTCCATATTTTCGGCAATGATGCTTGCGGGATGCGCCTCCTCGGGCAAAGTCGCAAAACCATTACCCGAAGCCCAGGTTTATACGGCTAACCAGGCCCCAGTAGCGGCGAAAGAGGAATTGTCTTTACTTTCAATACAAAGTAAGTATCTGGTTAAAGATTCAACTCAGGTAAAAGTTTACCTGTATGTGGATGCATATAGAGGAAAAAACAGTATTTCTGCTGAGGACTTTGCCAAGATTTACAACCTGAATTATGTCATATATTCTGACTACGGTGCCCGGGACCGTCAGGGGTATGGAAACGTTAAATTAAACGAAACCAACGTAAATAAAGTTGGCAATAAAATCGTAATCAGTTTTGATGTAAAAAGTCCTAACAAGGATTATGGCGTGTTACTGAGCGAAATTAGTCAGACCGGAACTCTCAAAAAAGTTTTGAATGATCTCCCGATTCGTTTTAAGAAACAAGGAATCAACGAAACTTACGGTGTATATACTTCGGCGGGTAATGAACCCATTCAACGGCATTACATTAATGTAAATGATCCTTTTAGCATCAAACGGGTTACGGGAGATGCCGATCAGTTGCATGTATTTTACTATAAGCACAACTTTGACCCCGCGGGCTCGCCTATGAACGTGGCCCAAAAAGCAGTGGCTAAATCCCTTGTGGTGGATAGTACATTTACGATCAAAAGCAATGAAACCCTCAAATTCGATAAAGAAGGGTTGTATAATATATTCTCGGACACCACCCAAACCGATGGAATGGGTATTTTAGTCGTAAACGAACGTTTTCCGAAAATGACTCGCCCCGAGGCATTGCTGGGTCCTTTGCTTTACATGAGTACCAATACCGAAATTAACGAAATTAAGAAGGCAGAAGACTATAAGAAAGCCTTGGATAAATATTGGCTCAACCTCATGAATGGAAATGAAGCGGTAGCGCAGCAGACCATCAAATCGTTCTACGGAAGAGTGGAAGAAGCCAACCAATTATTTACAACCTATAAGGAAGGCTGGAAAACGGATAAAGGAATGATTTTCATCATTCTAGGATCTCCGGATAAAGTACAGCGCAGCAAAGATCGCGAGGTTTGGAACTACGAACAGCGCGGAAATGCGCAAAACGTCAATTTTACATTTAACAGAAGAAACAATCAATTTGTGGATGATCATTATGAGTTGGTTCGGTACGCCGAATATCAGCCCATCTGGTATCCAGTAGTAGAAGCATGGAGAAACGGAACTACACGGTAAGAAAACCCGCCCCAAGACAGTCCCAAGCCGATATGGTTTTTGGTACGCAGTCGGTACTTGAAACCCTTCGTTCGGGTAAAGAAATTGAACGCTTATTCATCCAAAGAGAATTCGGTTTGGCCGAAATCGAAAAACTGGCGAAGGAGCGTGGTATACCTTTTCAGCGTGTACCGGTTGAAAAGCTAAATCGTGTGACACGCAAAAACCATCAGGGTGTTATTGCGTTCGTATCTCCGATCCAATATATGCCGCTACATAATGTACTGGCACAGGTATATGAAGATGGAAAAACGCCCTTGTTCTTGTTACTTGACCGGGTTACAGATGTAAGAAATTTTGGAGCTATTGCCCGTACTGCCGAATGTGCAGGGGTGCAGGCCATTATTGTTCCAATGAAAGGTGGTGCACAAATCAACGCTGATGCGATGAAAACCTCGTCTGGTGCACTTAACTTCTTACCCATTTGTCGCGAACCTAATCTTTACGAAACCTTGATTTACCTGCGCAACAGCGGGTTACAGATCATTGCATGTACAGAAAAAACAGATAAATCTTTATACAATATCGATTTTACCGTACCTACTGTCATTATCATGGGGTCGGAAGAAGATGGTATCTCAAAAGAATTTATACAGTTGGCTGACAGCGGAGCAAAAATTCCATTGGCTGGTCAGGTAGAATCTTTGAACGTGGCCGTGGCCAGTTCCATTATTTTATATGAGGCAGTAAGACAACGCCTGGTATAAAATATTCTAGGCAAAAAAATAAACCCCGAATATCCTGTGATGGCATATTCGGGGTTTTTAGTATCCACACCGCCTAATTAGTCGGCAGTGATCTCGTGTATACCGCTGGTAAACTCGAAAGATTGTGGGCGCGTCACGTGAAGTGCAGCTCCCAACGAGGTAGCATACGGAAGATCCGTTGCATATACCGAGTGATTCGGAAAGTTATTCGCGATGAGTTTTGTAAATATGGTATTTTTAGCAAAACCACCATCTACATAAATCGATTTTACATCATTAATTCCCACCAGATTTAAGGAAACGGTTAACAAATCCGTAAGTCCTTTCAAAAGGTGATGGTACGCAGACTCTGCGGATGCAAAAGCACTTCCCTGCCACTCTTTCGTATAGGGCTCAGGGAAAGGACCATTACCCGTCATACAAGCAGAATAAAAAGGAGGAGCCTCCGTCTTTAAAAGGTCTGGATTATATACCACTTTTTTATAAAAATCAGGAGCAACCCGGAAGTACTCCGCAATGCGTGCTGATTGGAAATCATGCTCACGCCCCATGAATAAACGAGATGCCGTTACCCCACTCCCTTCCGGTGTCAGGTAATTCATACAGTCTCTTTCCAACTGATAGGAAGTGAGTGGTTTGGCTGAGAAGGAGTTAAAATTAATACACCACGTACCGGTTGACAACAGCACAAATGGCTTCTTGACGGCCATTCTGTAAGGTACCAATGCGGATGAGCTATCATGAAGCCCAAATCCAGATTGAATTCCTTTTTCACCATGGCGGTATATAAAAGAAGATGAAGCCAACACAGGCGCAAATTTCTTATGAATACCCTCGGCTTTCACCCAATCATGGTAATCCCACATTTCAAAGCTCCACAAAGCGGTATGGCACCCCAATGACGTATAATCACTTACCTTACGATTTGTAAGCAGATATAAAATATACTGAGGCAAATGCAAAGTAGTTACAATTTGCTTATAAATATCTGGTTTTGTATACTTTAACCAATACATCTGCATACCCGAATTGAGCATACCCATCGACGGAGAACCAGTTTGCAGCGAAAGTCGCGTGGGATCACCATAGGTGCTGTAAAACTGGGTTAGCAGAGCCTCCGGAAAAGGTTTTAAATAGGAATACAGCGGTGTAAGCGGGTTATTTGCCGCATCCAGATGGACTAAGCTTGCACCATATGCTGCTACGTTAACCGCTTTAATGTCATACTTAGTACTGCTCAGTAACTCTTCCCAACGCCCTTTAACCCATTTGGTTAGCAGCTCGATGTCTTCAGTAGGAAAGCCGTCTTCATCCGTTGTTTCAGGAAGCGATTCAGAGAATTCCTCTACAATCTGATGATTTTCATCAAAAAGAACATATTTCTTATTGGTTCTACCAATATCAAAAACTGCCGTTACTTTCATTATTTGAATGCTAAAACACTTATTTAATCCGTACTGTATTTTTGGGTCAATATACTGACTTTACTTTGAAACCTATACCCTTAGTCCTACTTTTTCAAAACTTCAAAAAGTACTCCCCAGGCTGGTGCAATTACTCTATTGTTTTTTCAAGAACTGGTTTTAAAACATTTGTCCAGCGCCTATATCCTTCGGCGTTCATATGCAAGCTATCCTTTACAAATATACTCGGATCTGGCCGCCCATTTTTCAGCATGACGGGCCATACATCAATGTAGCCATGCTTACGGTCAGTTTTAATAAATTCCTGTATTAATTTGTTTGCTTTGATGACATCCTCGCGTTTCGCCCACCTCGAAGGAGATGGTTTTAATGAAACGGCGTACAACCGTACACCTGGTAATTCGTCCCTGAGCTTTTTTGTAAGCGTAACATACGCATCGCGTACTTGTTCGGGAGACTTTTTCTTACTCCCAAACATATCATTCTCACAATAAATCACCACCGTTTTAGGCTTGTATTTGATCACAGTCCGATCGACATAATGGATCACGTCCGGAAACGTTGAACCTCCAAAGCCCCT